>JAFXBE010000001.1 GCA_017516765.1 Clostridia bacterium
CCCCCAAAGGCTTCTTCCCCCAGCGGGGGAGGAAGCTGGCACGTAGTGCCTGATGGTAGGGGTATTTGCAAGGCGTTGGGGACGGTAGTCTTTTGCCCCGGGCATTATCCAACCCGAGCCGGTACACCGCCCCCGCTCCATGCACCCTCAGTCGCCTGACGGCGACAGCTCCCTCCAGAGGAAGGAGCCTTCTCAATAGCCCCCCAACCCCGCACCCAAGCCCCACGAACCGGGGGCGCCCCCGCAGAGCCGTAGGCTCGAGGAGGCGACCAAGCAAGCGGCGTGGGGAAGGGAAGGGCCCCTTCCCCTTTAAGCCGCGGAACTGCTGTCCCCTATGAGCGCGGGCGACCCGCCGAGGGCGGGTCGAACGTGCAGCGGGTCGGACGTGCAGGCAGGCGGACGAGCTCCTCCAGCACCTCCACCATCTTCTCCATCTCCGGCAGGGACACATACTCCATGAAACCATGCCCGTTATACACACCCGCAGACAGGTTGGGGCAGGGCAGACCCATGAAACTGAGCCTTGCGCCGTCGGTGCCGCCACGCACGGGGGCTACCGTGGGCTCCACGCGGCAGGCGCGCATGGCATCCAGCGCACGCTGCATCACATGGGGATGCTTGTCCACTTCCTGCTTCATGTTGTAGTAGCTGTCCCGCATTTCCAGCATGACGGTGCCTTCGCCCCATACACTGTTCAGATAGTCGGCGGTCTGCACCATCCGCTGCTTGCGGGCTTCAAAGATCGCCCGGTCATGGTCGCGGATGATATACACCAGCTCGGCGCGGCTTTCGTCGCCCTTGATACCGCACAGGTGGTAGAAGCCCTCCCGGCCCTCGGTGTGCTCGGGAACTTCGGCAGGGGGCAGCATGCCCGCAAACTCCATGGCGATCTTCGCAGCGTTGCGCATCCGGTTCTTGGCTGCGCCGGGGTGGATGTTGAAGCCGGTCACCGTGACCCTTGCCGAAGCGGCGTTGAAGGTCTCGCACTCCACCTCGCCCAGCATGCTGCCGTCCACGGTGTAGGCAAAATCCGCGCCGAAGCCCTCCACATCAAAATCATCCGCGCCCTCGCCGATCTCCTCGTCGGGGGTAAAGGCGATGCATACCTTGCCGTGGGGGATCTCCGGGTGATCGATCAGCCGCTTTGCCAGCTCCATGATCTCGGCAATGCCCGCCTTGTCATCCCCGCCCAACAGGGTGGTGCCGTCGGTCACGATCAGCTCCTGCCCCACATGGCGGTTCAGGCTGGGATACTCGCCCGGGCGCATCACCGCGCCGCTTTCCAGCACGATGTCCCCGCCCTGATAGACGATGCACCGGGCATGCACCGGCCCCGTAGGCACCGCCGGGGCGGTGTCCATGTGGGCGATCAGCCCGATGACCGGCTGCTCCGGCGCATTGGCGGGGATCTCGGCGTACACATAGCAGGTATCGCTCAGGCGCACATTGGCTGCGCCCATTTCCTTCAGTTCCCTTTCCAGCAGCTTTGCCAGCTCCCACTGTACGGGGGTGGAGGGATGCTGCCCGCTTTCCTCGCTGGATCCGGTGTCGATGGCAACATAACGGAGAAAACGTTCCTTCAAGGACATGGTTTCTGCCTCCTTTAATCGGCGATTCCAAAAACACGACATGTACGAAAACTGCGCAGGGGGGCGGTTCTCTTCTTTTCCCCTGCGCAGAAGGTTCTTACGCCTTCACGGCTTTCTTTTTCCGCCGCTCCCACAGCACCACCACAACCATCATCAGCACGGTGACCAGATAGGGCGCCATGGCGGTCAGATCACTGGGGATGTAGCTCTGCAGCCTCAGACCCAGCGCATCAATGAAGCCGAACAGCAGCGCGGCAAGGAACACGATCAGCGGATTGCCCCGCCCGAAGATGACGCAGGCAAACGCCACATACCCGCGGGAAGCGGACATGTTCTCGGAAAACATGGTCAGATAGCCCAGCGACAGATGCGCGCCCGCCACACAGGCAAGGATGCCGCACACCACGCTGGCGAAGCACTTCATTTTGGCGGGGCTTTTGCCGCAGGCGGTCAGGGCATCCGGATACTCGCCCGCCGCCCGCAGGTGTACGCCCGCCGGGGTCTTGTAGATGAACGCCCAGAGGATGAGCACCAACGCCCAGCTGACATACACCAGCAGCGTATGCCCGCTGAGCAGCTCGCCCAGCACCGGGATATCCTTGATCAGCGGCAGCTGCACCGTGGGCAGGGGGATGATCCCGGGGTCGGAGAACGCGCCCTTTACCTGGAACACCGTGCGCAGCAGGAACACCGTAAGCCCGCCCGCAAAGATATTCAGTGCAACGCCGATGATGAACTCGTCGCTGCCGAACTTGATCACGAACACATAGTAGAACAGCCCCAGCAGCACCCCGCACAGGATGGCCAGCCCCAGCCCCGCAGCCCAGCTGCCGAAGAAGTAGCTGCCCAGCACCGCAAAGAATGCGCCGATGAGCATCATGCCGTCGATACCGATGTTGGTGATGTTCACATGCTGGGTCATCAGGCAGCCCATGGCTGCCAGCACCACCGGCGTTGCCGAGCGCAGCGTGGTCTGCAGCAGCAGCACATTGAAGATATCGCCCATCAGACTGCCTCCTTTCGCGCCGCTTCACGGCGGGCCTTGCGCACCGCCGCGCTCTTTTTCAGCGAAGCGCGGATACCGCCCTCCGCCGCCATGAAGAAGATGATCACCGACTGCACGATCAGAATCAGCTCGCTGGGGATGCCTGCGGACATCTCCATGGCGCGCCCGCCGATGTTCAGGATGGCGAAGAAGAAGCTCATCAGCACCGTACCCACCGGGTTGTAGCGCATGATCATCGCCACCAGCATGCCGTCGAAGTAGAACTCGTTGCTTACGCTGACCAGAAAACGCTTGTGCACGCCGAAAACCTCCAGCATGCCCACCAGACCGCACAGCATGCCGCTGAGTACCATGGACCAGAGCATCAGCTTTTTGGTGCTTACGCCGCCGTATCTGGCAAAGCGGTCGTTGTTGCCGGTCAGCTTCATTTCAAAGCCGATGGTGGAACGGCTCATCAGGTACCAGATCAGCAGCGTTGCCACCACAGCATAGAACAATCCCGTGGTCAGGTTGCTGATGGGTACCAGCTTGGGCAGCTCCGCCCCCTTCATGATGGAGGCGGTACCCTGCGCAATACCCTTTTCGGCGGTTTTCAGCGGGCCGTTGGCAAGATAGGTGCAGAAATAGATAGCCGCCGTGTTCAGCATGATGGTGGTGATCACCTCATCCACCTTCCAGTGCACCTTCAGAAAGCCGGGCAGCAGCGCCAGCAGACCGCCCGCCGCCAGCGCGGCCAGCAGCGCAAGAGCGGTCACCGCCCACGCGGGCAGACCCTTCACATTGGCGCCCACCACCGCAGCCGCCATTGCGCCGAAGAACAGCTGTCCCTCGCCGCCCACGTTGAACACGCCCGCCTTGGCAGCCACGTTCATCGCCAGACCGCACAGCGCAAGGGTGATGGTCTTTGCCCCGGTGTTTGCCAGCGAGCGCTTGTTGCCCAGCGCGCCCTTGAACATAGCGCCGTAGCAGGCGATGGGATCATGCCCGCAAAGCAGCAGGATGCCCGCGCCCACCAGAAACGCCAGTGCAACCGCGATCGCCAGCGAAAGCAGATAGTCCCGCTGCAGCTTCTGGGAGGGCTTCAGCCGCACCAGCGCACGCAGGGATTGAAGGAAGGAGTTGTTCATGGCCGTGTCTCCTTTGTATCGGAAATGGATATGGTGTGGTTGGGGGCACCCTCAGTCGCCTGACGGCGACAGCTCCCTCTAAAGAAGGAGCCTTTGGGGTTGGCTGTTCCCAAGGATAACAGCTAACCCATAAGGCTTCTTCCCCCAGCGGGGGAGGAAGCTGGCACGAAGTGCCTGATGGTGGGGGTATTTGCAAGGCGTGGGGGACGGTAATCTTTTGCTGGTGTGGCAGCCAAGTCGATGTCGGTAGCCACCCCGCTCCAAATACCCTCAGTCGCCTGACGGCGACAGCCTACGGCCCGCAACCTCAGTCGGCGTACAGACCACTAACCGTGGTCTGTACTTGCTTCGGTTGACGACTGCGGGTCGCTAACGCCTTCGGCGTTGTGCGCACTGCGCACGCGCTTCCCTCCGTCGCCCACCTTCGGAAGGAGCCTTTGGGGTTGGCTGTTCCCATTGCAGGCAGCCAACCCATAAGGCTTCTTCCCCCAGCGGGGGAGGAAGCTGTCAGGCGCAGCCTGACTGATGGTAGGGGTAATTGCAAGGCGTGGGGCACGGTAGTCTTTTGCTGGTGTGGTAGCCAAGCCGATGTCGGTAGCCACCCCGCTCCAAACACCCTCAGTCGCCTGACGGCGACAGCTCCCTCTAAAGAAGGAGCCTTTGGGTCAGCTGTCCTGTACCTTTGCGCCCAGCATATAGAAGCCGATCTCCTCCATGGAGATCTCCCCGGCCTTGAATTTGCCGGTGATGCGCCCGTCATACAGGGTGACCAGTGTATCGCTGAGGCGGAACAGCTCGTCAAGGTCTGCGCTGATGAGCAAAATGGCACAGCCCTCGTTGCGCTTCTCGATGATCCTTTCGTGGATGAACTCGATCGCGCCGATATCCACGCCGCGGGTGGGCTGGCAAATGACCAGCACCGGCGTATCGAAGGAGAATTCTCTGGCAATGACCACCTTCTGCACATTGCCGCCGGACAGGCTCTGCACCGGCTCATCCACGCCCGCGCAGCGGATGTCGAACTGCTTTTCCAGCTGCTGGGCGTATTTCTTCACCTTGCCCCGGCGCAGATGAATGCCGCGAAGCCCGCTCAGCAGCCCGGTGCGGTGCTTGCCCAGCGCAAGGTTTTCCGCAATGCTGGATTTCTGATCCACGCCCGTGGAAAGCCGATCCTCGGGAATGAAGCTGACCCCCATATCCCGGATCTGCCTCGGCTTCATCCGGCTGATGTCCTTCCCGTTCAGGATCACGCTGCCGCCGGTCTGCTCCCGCATGCCCATGATGCACTCGCTCAGCTCGGTCTGACCGTTGCCCTCCACGCCGCACACACCCACGATCTCCCCGGCGTGTACGCTCAGGCTTACGCCCCTGAGGGCGGGCAGCATACGGTCGTTGAGCGCGGTCAGCCCGTTCACCGCCAGCTTTTCTTCACCTGCCTCCTGCTCGGTGCGCAGGTCGTCAAAAATCACGTCCCTGCCCACCATCAGCGAGGAGATCGCCTGCTCGCTGGTATGGGCAGTCTCCAGCACGTCGATCATCTTGCCCCGGCGCATCACGCCCACCCGGTCGCTGATCTGCATGACCTCCGGCAGCCGGTGGGTGATCATGATCACCGTCATGTTTTTCTCCCGCACGATGCGCCGGATCACCCCGAACAGCTCCTCGGTCTCCTGCGCCGTCAGTACGGCGGTGGGTTCGTCCAGAATCAGCACCTTTGCGCCGGTGCGCAGCGCCTTCAGAATTTCCACGCGCTGCTGCAGACCGATGCTCAGATCCCGCACCACATCGGAGGGGTTCACCTCCAGACCGTAGGTCTCCGACAGCTCCCGCACCATCTGCTCGGCGCGCTTGCCGTCGTAGAACAGGCCCAGCTTCTTCGGCTCGTGCCCCAGCAGGATGTTCTGCGCCACCGTAAAGCTGGGAACCAGCTTGAAATGCTGGTGCACCATGCTCACGCCCATCTGCATGGCCTTCTCCGGGCTGTGGGCGTTGCCCGTGGGCACGCCACCGATGCGGATCTCGCCCAGCGTGGGCTGGTTGAGCCCGTAAAGCAGGTTCATCAGCGTGGATTTTCCCGCGCCGTTCTCGCCCACCAGCGCAAACACCTCGCCCTCGTAAATGCTCAGGCTGATGTCGTCATTGGCAAGCGTGCCGGGAAACTGCATGCTTACATGGGAAAACCGTACGATCTCGTTTGGCATGCGTGGGGAACCTCCTTGTGTGTTGGTAAGGTTGGGGGATGGACTTGGCTGGTACCTGAGCGTACAACCCTTCCGTCTGCCCTTTGGGCAGCCAGCCTACGGCCCGCAACCTCAGTCGGCGTACAGCCCACTAACCGTGGTCTGTACTTGCTTCGGTTGTCGACTGCGGGTCGCTAACGCCTTCGGCGTTGTGCGCACTGCGCACGCG
>JAFXBE010000011.1 GCA_017516765.1 Clostridia bacterium
TCCCAGGTGCGCCAGCTGTGCAACAAAGTGCTGTGGCTGGACAAAGGAAAGCAGGTCGATTTCGGCGAAACCAAAGCGGTGTGCGACCGCTACGAAGCCTTCCTGAAAGAAAAAAAATAAGCGGCCTGTACCCGCAAAAAAACAACACCCCATTTGATATTTATCGTTGAACCGGAGGGAACTTTATGGCCGAACAGCGTGCGAGGATCAAGCAGCTTCTGTCCCATCTGTGGCTGATCGACGATGCGGGCGAAAGCACCTGTTACCTGATCGAGGGCAAGACCCATGCCATGCTCATCGACACCGCCAACGGCGAAGAGGATCTCCGCGCCATCGTGGAGGGGCTTACCAAACTGCCCGTGATCGTGGTGAACACCCACGGCCACGGCGACCACATCTTCGGCAATGTGTTCTTCGAAGAAGCGTGGATCCATCCCGCCGACATGCAGCTGGCGGAGATGTTTATGGGCTATGCCAAAGAAGAACTGGACAAGAGAGGGCTGAAGCCCTGTCCCCTCAAGCCCCTGAGCATCGGGCAGGTGTTCGATCTGGGCGGGCTTGCGCTGGAAGTGGTGCCTTTGCAGGGGCATACCCCCGGCTCCGTGGGGCTGCTGGACCGGCAGGATCGGATCCTGTTCACCGGCGACGGCGTGAATGTGCATCTGTGGATGCAGCTGGAGGGCTGCTCCTCCATCGCGGAGCTTAAGGAAATGCTCATCGCTTTGAAAGCGCAGTACGGCGATGCCTTTGACCGTATCCTGCACGGGCACGACAAGGGCTTCCGGGATGCGGAGATCGTGGATTGGCTCATCCGGGGCTGCGACGACCTGCTGGCTGGGCGCACCGAAAACGATAAGCCGTACCACTATTTCGCCGGGGAGTGCATGCAGCACCCCATCAGCGATGTGGAAGGCGAAGTGATCGTGTATAATAAGGACAGGGTGTAAGGGGATTTTTCAGCGGTCTCACCGCCCGGTTTTCCCTTGAAACGCTGTTTCTGCAAAAGAAAACGGGACTGCTGCGCTTTGAGTTGTTTTGTCAAGGGTGTTTTAACAAGTAGCTCACAAAATAAATAATGAAAGAAGAAACCTCCTGTTGTAGGATGATACTACGACAGGAGGTTCTCCATATGAGTAAAAGAGACAGGGTACTTCGATAAAAAGTGATCTCACCATGAACCGCATCAAAAACAATTCATACGAAGTAGTTTTCTTGCACCGTGTAAGCAATAGATCGATTTTTTACTACCATTCCATCACAGAACCAGGAAGGCGCAGCTGCCGGGCATCAAGTCTATTTTCCGGACGGCGTTACTTCTATCGGTGATGGCGCATTCTACTGCTGCACATCCCTGCAAAGCATCTCTATCCCGGACAGCGTTATTTCCATTGGCAATAAGGCGTTCAACGGTTGCTACTCTCTGGAAGGCATTACAATCCCAGCAAGTGTTACCTCTATCGGAGAGGATGCTTTCTACTGTCTCATCAGAAGCCTCCCCCTCACCGTAGAACGCGGCTCCTACGCCGAAACCTACGCCATCGAAAACGACCTCACCTACACCCCCGGCAGGCCACACAGCCCCGCGGGGTTTTTCCTTGCTCCCGCATTGACCCCCTCTTTGCCCCTGTGCTATAATGGGAGCAGCAAAAACAATACATTCCCGTGAAGGAGATGGAATATTTCATGAAGAAGAACCGTGTTTTGGTGTTCCTGCTTGCGCTGGTCGTGCTGATGACGGCAGCTCTTCCCGCCATGGCGGAGGGGGAAGAGCCGAAGTGGTATGAATGCGAAAATTTTTGGTATATCCTGCTGGATGATGGTACGGCGGAGATTGTTTATTACAATTCTGATGACATATCAACCAAAATAAAAATTCCCGATCAACTGGATGGGTATACGGTTTCTTCTGTTTCCGGGAATCCTTTTCGGTCTGACAAACAAATAATCAACTTTGACGTTGCTCCCGGCAATCCATATTTTGCGGTGATTGACGGCGTGCTTTTTTCCAAGGCGGATAAACGTTTGGTTGCTTATCCAAGAAACGCCGCGGCAGAATCGTATTCTGTTCCGCAAGGAATCCGCATCATTGGCGATAGCGCGTTCTATGATTGCGAATCCCTGCAAAGCATCACTATCCCGGACAGCGTTACTTCCATCGGAAATAGCGCGTTCAATGGTTGCGAAGCCCTGCAAAGCGTCACCCTTTCCGAGAACCTTGCTTTTATTGGTGGTGATGCCTTCGGCAGCACCGCGCTGCTAAGCATTACCATTCCGGACAGTGTTGCTTCTATCGGTGGAAATCCTTTTTGGTCCTGTAATAAACTATCAGAGATCATCGTCTCGTCAAATCACCCCTGCCTTGAGGTGAGGGACGGCCTTCTCATTTACAAAAGCGATGAAGAGATCCGGCTTGTAACCTATCCCTATACATTCACAGCAACGGAGTTCACCGTTCCCGAAGACATTACTTCCATCGGCGATAGCGCGTTCTCTGGTTGCAAATCCCTGCAAAGCATCACCATTCCGGGCAGCGTTGCCTCCATCGGCGAATGGGCATTCTCCGGTTGCGATGCCCTGCAAAGCGTCACCATTCCGGGCAGCGTCACTTCCATCGGCTATGGCGCGTTCAATGGTTGCGATGCCCTGCAAAGCATCACCATTCCGGGCAGCGTTGCTTCCATCGGCGAATGGGCATTCTTCGGTTGCGAAGCCCTGCAAAGCGTCACCATTCCGGGCAGCGTTGCCTCCATCGGCGAATGGACATTCTCCGGTTGCGAAGCCCTGCAAAGCGTCACCATTGAAAACGGCGTCACTTTCATCGGCGATGGTGCGTTCCGTTCTTGCACTTCCCTGCAAAGCGTCACCATTCCGGGCAGCGTCACTTCCATCGGCTATGGTGCGTTCGATTCTTGCGAATCCCTGCAAAGCGTCACCATTGAAAACGGCGTCACTTCCATCGGCGGTAGCGCGTTCTATGAATGCGAATCCCTGCAAAGCGTCACCATTCCGGACAGCGTCACTTCCATCGGCGGTAGCGCGTTCTATGGTTGCGAATCCCTGCAAAGCGTCACCATTCCGGACAGCGTTACTTCCATCGGCTATTTCGCGTTTGATGATTGCGAATCCCTCACCGTGACCCAAGGCTCCTACGCCGAAACCTACGCCATCGAAAACGACCTCACCTACACCTATCCCAACTCCAACGACTGGCTCCTCGACTGACACCCAACATCCCCCAAATCACCCCCACCCCCGGCAGGCCTCACGCCTCCGCCGGGGGTTTTCTGTCCTTTTCCCAAAATCCGGAAAGAAAAAAGAAATTTGCATCGTATTCTCTTATCGTGTAATAATCAATGATCTGTATGGAAAAGGAAGCTGACCGTGAAAAAGGTTTGTGTTTTGGCATTTATCCTGTGCCTTCTCTGCACCGCCGCATTGGCAACGGAACTGCCCCCGCGGCAGGAGTATATTTTCGGCAATTATCCCTATACCCTCACGGAGGACGGCACAGCGAAAAACACAGGCTACTCCGGCACGGAGCCGGAAGTCGTCATTCCTGCGAAGGTGGACGGGCATCCCGTCACCGCCATCGGGGCCGGGGCTTTTCGGTGCTGCGGGACGCGCACCGGGGTGGATATTCCGAACTGCGTCACCTTCGTGGGGGCAAACCCTTTTGCGGAGTGCTCCCGGCTGCAAAGCATCAGCCTTTCCAAAATGCATCCTACGCTGGAAGTGGTGGAGGGCGCGCTTATCCACTCGCCGTTTGCCGCCCGGGGAGCCGAAGGCTCCCAGGCAAACGGTGCAAAAGTCGTCAAAAACTCGCCTTAGGCGAGTTTTGGGGCGACATGAACGGGACTGCAGGCTTTGCGGCAGTCCCGTTTGATTATCCATTTGTTTATCCGTTTTTGCGCCACTGCTTTTCCACCCGCAGGATCTCAGAAAGGCGTGGCTTTGCGCCGTCGTCGCCGATCTCCAGCCGGATCACATAGGGCATGGTGTTAAGGATGCGCAGAAAGCTCTTGATGCCCCAGTTGGGGTCGTAATGGTTCAGGATCGTGCCCAGCGCGGTGCCGTGGGTGGCAACGGCAATGGTCTGCCCCCGGTATTTGCTAAGCGCACGCTCCAGCGCAGCCACATTCCGCTTTTGCACCATGGCAAGGGATTCGCCGTTCTCTGTGCGGTATTCGAAATCCTGCCACTGGGCGCGGACAAAATCCAGAAAATCGTCCCCGTGCCAGCCGCCTGCATCCCGCTCCCGGAAATCCTCGTCGGTTTCCACGGACAAGGCCAGCGTTTCGGCCAGATGGGCCACCGTATCCAGCGTGCGCTGATAGGGGCTGGACAGGATATGGCTGATGCCCCGGCTGCCAAGGCAGGCGGTAATGAGCTTGGTATCCCGCAGCCCGGCTTCGGTGAGGGGGCGGGTGCGGTCGTCCCGGTGGCTGGGGTCGGACTGGGCATGGCGGATAAAGTAGACGGTCGTCATGGCGATACCTCCTTTACGGGGTGGGGATGGAGCGGTTGCGATCCATCCCCTGTCATGATAGAATAGGCAGGTGTATCCGGGCTTGCAGCCCAAAGCGAAGGAGTGGAAAGGATGGAGAAGATCCGCAGGCTGTTTGGCGGGCTTATCATCTCATGGAAGCGGCTGATCGTTTTCGCAGTGATCGCCGGGGTCTATACGGGCATCATGGCTATGCTGCCCATGGTACAGGGGACTTCCTTCCACGATATCGCCATGTCCTTTGAATGGTGGGTGCTGTTCGGCATCATCATCATTACGAACAGCGCATCCTCCAAGGATGCCGCGCTGAAATGCTTCGTTTTCTTCCTGATCAGCCAGCCGCTGGTGTATCTGGTGCAGGCTCCCTTCCACCCGGAGGGGCTGAGGCTTTTCCGCTTCTACCCGGGCTGGTTCCTGTGGACGCTTTTGACTCTGCCCATGGGCTACATCGGCTGGATGATGAAGCGGGAACGATGGTGGGCGCTTTTGATCCTTGCCCCGGTGCTCCTGTTTGTGGGTTTCCATTACGAGAGCTTCCTGAGTTCGACGATCTCGTTTTTCCCAAAGAAGCTGCTGAGCACGGTCTTCTGCGCCGCGACCATGATCCTCTACCCCCTGTGCATCTTCAAGGACAAGCTGCTGAAACGGCTGGGGCTTTGCATCGCTCTGGTGATCCTGCTGGTGATGACCGCAGTGGCTGTCGGCAATCAGAAGAGCTTTTACGATGCCATTCTGTTTACCGACGGCAGCTACGGCGTTACGCTGGAGGAAAGCAGCCGGGTCTCGCTGGCAGATGCGGACATGGGCAGCGTATCTGTTACCTACGATGAAAAGCTGGGCTGCTATCTGGTGAACGGCTCCTTTACCAGAGACGGCGAGACCCAATTGATCCTCGAAGCCGCCGACGGCACAAAGACCGTGTTCCGGCTGGTGGTGGAGAACAGCTCGTATACGCTGGTGAAACAGTAAAGGGCGGGCTGCCCCAATAGATGAGACAACAGCCGGGGGATGCTGCTCCCCCGGCTGTTTCTTTGATCATGCTTCCTTCATGAAAGCGGTGTAGGCTTTGACGGCCTCGTACAGGTCGGCCTTGCTGATGATCTCTTCGGGGGCGTGCATGCTGAGCACCGCAACGCCGGAGTCGATCACATCCATGCCGTAGAGGGCGCAGATATAGGCGATGGTGCCGCCGCCGCCCACATCCACCTTGCCCAGCTCGGCGGTCTGCCAGCAGACGTTGTTATCGTCCATGATGCGGCGCAGGCGGGCGATGTACTCGGGGTTGGCATCGTTGGAGCCGGACTTACCCCGGGCGCCGGTAAACTTGTTGTAGCACACGCCGTGCCCCAGCTGGGCGGCGTTTTTCTTTTCAAAGGCAGCGGCGTAGAGGGGATCGTAGCCCGCGCTGACATCGCAGCTGAGCATGCGGCTGTGGCTGAGGGCGCGGCGCAGCCGCAGATCGCTGTAATTGCCGGTGAGGGCGATCAGCTCTGCCATGGCGTTCTCGAAGTAATGCGCCTGCATGCCCGTTGCGCCCACGCTGCCGATCTCTTCCTTGTCTGCCAGCAGGCAGCAGCAGGTATAGGCAGGGGTCTCGGTCAGGGACAGGATGGCTTCCAGCGCGGCATAGGCGCAGACGCGGTCGTCGTGCCCGTAGCCAAGGATCATGCTGCGGTCCAGACCGAAATCCCGGGCAGGGCCTGCGGGCACAGCTTCGATCTCGGCAGAGAGCATATCCTCTTCCTCGATATCGTACTTCTCCTTCAGGATCTGGAGCAAAGCGGCCTTGACAGGCTCCTTTTCCTCGTCCTTCAGGGGCTGACCGCAGAGCATGATATCCAGCCCTTCGCCGGTGATCACCTCGGCGGCCTTCTTGCCCATCTGCTCGGCAGCCAGATGGATCAGCAGGTCGCTGATGCCCACCACGGGATCGGCGGGGTCTTCGCCGATAACGATGTTCACCCGGGTGCCGTCCTTCTTGCAGACCACGCCGTGGAGGGCAAGGGCTCGCGCCACCCACTGATACTTCTTGATGCCGCCGTAGTAGTGGGTATCGGCATAGGCAAAGCCGCTGTCCTCGTAGAAGGGGTTCTGCTTCAGGTCGATGCGGGGCGAGTCGATATGTGCGCCCACGATGTTGATGCCCTCATCCAGCGGGGCATTGCCGATGTGGAACAGCATCACGGCCTTATCCATGCAGTTGACGTACAGCTTGTCGCCGGGGGTAAGGGGCTTGCCGGCCTTGATGGCATCGGCAAGGTCGGTATAGCCGGCGGCCTTTGCCATTTCGATGGAACGGGCGGCACATTCCCGCTCGGTCTTGCCGGCATCCAGATAAGCCTTATAATTCTTGCCGGTATTCTCTACCGCCGCAAGGGCGGCTTCGTCGTAGGTCTTCCATGCGTTGGGTCTTTCCATGTTGGTTTCCTCCATATTGATGCGCTGATCGCGCTTGTTGCTTCTGATGCTATGATACCGCGGTTTGGCGGCGCCGTCAAGGCGGCGAGCTTTCTACTCGGTCAGTTCGATCAGATTGCCTTCCACCGCCACCACACAGCTTTCGTAGTAGCCGTCGCCGGTGGTGCGGGGGCCGCTGACCACCTGATAGCCGTCCTTTTGCAGCTGTCGGGTCAGATCATCCACCGCCGCCCGGCTACCCAGCGAAAACGCCACATGGGCATAGCCTGTGCGGCTCCGGGGCTTGGGCAAATCGTCCATATCCGGGCGGTGCATGATCTCCAGCTGCGCGCCGCTGTCAAAAGTCAGGAAATATGACCGGAAGCCGGTGTTGGGGTTGTGGTAGCCCTCGTTGGAGATCGCGCACAGATAGGTCATGAAGAACCGGCGGGCGGCTTCCAGATCGTTTACGTACAGGGCGAGGTGGTGGATGTGCATGTTATGCTTCCTCCTTGCAGGCTTGCGCCGGTGTTTGCTGCGCCAATGCCCGGATATGCCTGATATTCCGGAACACCAGACACACCGCCACCCCGGCGAAGCCGATGATCATAAACAGCATGGCTGCCCCCGAGCCCTTGCCCGTACCGAACAGCCCGGTGAGCAGCGGAGAGGCAGTCTTTGCCATCAGCGGTTCAAAAACATGATCCACCAGTGCGCCGCCCAGCAGATAGCCCAGCGGGATGGTGAAGAACTGCAGGCTGTTGCGCACCGAGTAGACCCGTCCCTGCATCTCCGTGGGAATGCTGCCCCGCATGACCACATCCAGATTGGCGTTCATCAAAGGGATCACCAGCCAGCCCAGCACCGAGCCCAGATACCACACCCAGGGGCTTCTGCCCAGCGAAAGCAGGAAGTTTTCCGTGCTCATGGAGAGGAACAGGGTGTTGCAGATCACTTTGACCCGGTTTTTGGGGGTGGGCAGCAGGGTGACCAGCAGGCTGCCCGCCAGTGTGGCGAGACCCGTAGAGGTGTTCAGGATGCCCAGCACCTTTTCCCCGCCGAAGGGGCGGGACAGCACCAGCGCAGGCAGCGCGGCGTTGTAGACGGAGGCGATGAGGTTGATGGCGGCAAGAAACAGGATGAGCCAGAGAATGCCGGGGTTCCGGTGCAGCCACGAAAGCCCTGCTTTTGCCGAGGCGAAAACGCCCTCCTTCTTCTCTGCGGGTTTTCCCGCCTCCGGGATGGAGATGAAGAAAAGCAGCGACAGGAACGCCGCCCCGAAGGTGAGAAGATCGAACAGGATGACCGATTCCACCCCCGCCAGCGTGACCAGCGCCGTTGCCAGCGCCGGGGTGAGGATGGTGACCAGCGAGTTGGAAAGGGATCGCAGCCCGCTGGTCTTCTGGTAGTGTTCTTTTGGGGTGACCAGCGTAACCGCCACATCCGCCGCAGGGGACTGGACAGTGTTCATCAGCCCGTTGAGGGCATTGAGGGCGTAGAGGTGCCATGCCTCAAGCTGCTCTGTGCGCAGAAGGATCCATACGCAGACGGTGCACACCGCCGCCAGCGCATCGCAGACGAGCAGCACTTTTTTCTTGTTCCACCGGTCGGTGACTGCCCCGGCAAAGATGCTCACCAGCACATAGGGCGCATAGGAACAGACCGTCAGCAGCGCGGTGGTGAGCGCGGAGCCGGTACGGCCGTAGAGCCAGATAACAAGGGCAAAATTGGTCATGGCGCTGCCCAAGGCGGAAAAGGACTGGGTAAGCCACAGCGCCAGAAAGGTTTTCAGTTTACGGAAAGTATTCATATTTCCTTGCTCCTTTTGTTTTGATGGGTATGACCCGTCTTCAAAACAAGCAAGGCAGACGGCGGTTGTAGCGGGTCTCCATGCAATGCCGTCTTATGCCTTGCATGGAGATACGGCAATGGCCAGCAGCATCGGTTTTTCAGCTCCTTGATCAACGATGATGAGTCGTTTTGAGTATACGGGACAGTCTGTGGCTTTGTCAACACGGCAAAACCGCCCCTGCGCAATGGGCAGGGGCGGCGGATGTCAGGACAGATTGGTTTTGTACCGGCTGATGAGCAGCACCGCCGCCAGCAGCAGGACAGCGCACAGGGCAACCGTCAGCCATTGGGAAGTGGTGGCTGCCGTGGTTTCCCCTACCGCAGAGGAAGGGGACAGGGGACGGGCGGAAATGTGCTGGGTTTGATCGGTTCCGTTGCCGGTTGAACCGGCAGGCCGGGAAGCGGCTGTCGGCTCCCGGTCTGCTGCCGTGCCGTTTTCTGCGCTTCCGCCCACTTCACCGGCGGGCCGGGTGGATGCCGGAGCTGCACTCTGCTGCCCCATGCCGCCGAAGCCTTTACCGCCCCTGCCGCCAAAGTTCTGCGGCATACCGCCGAAGCCGCGATCTTCGCCGGGTGCGCCGCCCATGGTATTGCCCATGCTGCCCATGTCGGACAGGGTCAGGTGGGAGGCATCCACCAGCGCATCGGTATTGCGCTGCCCCTCGGTAATGGAGGGGATGGTTCCCTCCAGCTGCCCCTGCACGCTTTGGGCACGGAGCAGGCAGAATTCCCGGAGGGTGGCAACGCCGCTCTGGAATTCCTGATAGGTACAGAATGCGGTGGGGTCGTTTTCCACATAGGGCGCGATCATGGCAGAGACCCGGTCGATCTCCTGCGTAAACCATCCGTTGGTGAACGCCGCATCCATGAAACTGCGGTAGGCATCGTGGTAAGCAGCGGTGGCGGTTTCATCCGCAAAGATCCACGAGAGGATGGGACGGGAGGAAAGCTCGCCGCCGGTGACCGGGCTGTCGATGGGCTGATTGACCGTGGAGGTCGCCCCTGCGGAGGAACCTCCGCCGCCCATGCCGAAGCCGCCGAAGGCCAGATTATAGTCCCAGGGCAGCATGGAAAGGGCCCCGTCCTTTTCGTAGAGGTAGTAATTATGCACCATGCTGCCGGTGTAGCTGTCGTCGTTACACAGGAAGTTGTGCACCGCCAGATAGCGGATCACCGCCTGCTGATCCACTGCGGAAGTGTCCCCCTCAGAAAGCGCCTTCAGCGCAGCGATGAGCCGCTGCTGATCCGCTTCGGAACCATCGGTCTTGGCGTTGTCGAAAATGTTGCTGTAGCTGGCAGGATCGTCGTCGGTATATTGGAGCAGCACATCGGAGGAACCCCGCACGCCCATACCGCCGCCTGCGAAGTTGTCCCGGCTCCTTGCGGCGAAGCCTGCAGAGGGGGTGAGGATGGGTTCGGGTGCGGTTTGGCTGCTGTCGGGCTGGGTGGTGGTGGGCGGAGTATTGCTGCCGGGCGGGGTCATGCCATCGGGCGGGGTCATGCCGCCGGGCGGGGTCATGCCATCGGGCATGGTCATGCCTTCGGACATGGTCATGCCATCGGGCATGGTCATGCCATCGGGCATGGTCATGCCATCGGGCATGGTCATGCCATCGGGCATGGTCATACCGCCGGGCTGGGTCATGCCGTCGGGCATGGTCATGCCTTCGGGCGGGGTCATGCCTTCGGGCGGGGTCATGCCTTCGGGTGGGGTCATTCCGCCGGGCGGGGTCATGCCTTCGGGTGGGGTCATGCCGTTGGGGAAGGCAGCATCGGGGGCGGCAGCCGTTTCAGCCTCCGCTTCCGTTCCGGCTGTGCCGTCCTCCTGCTGCCACTGCCGGCGGAACTGATCCATATCAAAGCCTTTACCGTTGCCTCTTCCGCCACCGAAGGACATGCTGTCGGGCTTGTACAATTCGCCGGTGTCGTTGCCGTAGTTGCGGCGCAGGAAGCTGTCTTCCACCGCCTCCACCGCCAGATACAGCCCCCAGGGCTCGCCGTTGACATTGATCTGCACAAAGCTGCACAGGGGCGCAACCGCGCCGCCCATGCGCATCATGCTGTAGGCGAAATAATCCTTCATGTAGGTATTGTCCTGGATCAGGTTGTTCAGGCTCAGCTTATCCAGCCCGTGGTAGGTGCTGCCGGGTTGGTAGTGGTCAAACTCGATCTTGAAGCTGTAGCGGTCGTTGCCGTATTTCTCCACCGAGCTGAGGGAGGTGTTGCCCTTGGCGCGGATGGCGACATTCTTGTAGCTTTCCCCGTCGATGACCAGATGGCAGGCGGCGTATTCCTCGTTGGTGCAGGTGGAAAGGAAGCTGTCCCAATCCTCCATGACGATGTCGATGGTATGCACCCGCCCGGTATCGAACAGGCGGGTCTCATAGCCCAGCACCCGTTCCGAGGTGATCAGCCCCGCTGCGCCCGCGCCCATGTAGCCGCAGGTGAGCAGCAGCACAAAGGCCATCACCCAGCAGCAGATGCGGTCTGTGTTCCTGTTTCGGAGCATGCGCGCTCACCTCATCCAAGATAATCGCCGTTGTAGCTGACCAGCACCGCGCTGCGGATGCCCGGCTGCAGCCCCAGCTGGGAGATAAAGTCGGTATCCCCGCCCTTGAGGCGCACATCGTAGTTGAGCTCAATACGCCCATCCTGCACGGTCTTGCTCTTGATGACCGCCTTTTCGGTGTGCTGGGCAATAAAGCTCTGGGCAGCCTTCTCGGCCTCCGCTCCCTCGCAGGAGATGACGGCGATATAGGGATCATGGGCAGCCTTGCGGTTGAGGAACAGCAGCAGCACCACGCCGATGATCAGGCTGCCGAAGACCGCCAGCGGGATCATGCCCGCAGCCAGCACGATGCCCGCCGCAATGGACCAGAACAGGAAGGCGATATCCATGGGCTCCTTGATGGCGGTGCGGAAACGCACGATGGACAGTGCGCCCACCATGCCCAGCGACAGCACCACATTGCTGGTAACCGCCAGAATGGTCATGGCGGTGATCATGCACAGGGCGACCAGCGTGCCGCCGAAGGAGGAGGAGTACATCACGCCGGAATAGGTCTTCTTGTACACAAAAAAGATGAACAGCCCCAGCCCGAAGGACAGCACAAGGGTAAGCGCCATATCCAGCAGGCTGATGCTGGTGACGTTTTCCAGAAAGCTGGATTTGAAGATATCGCTGAAGTTGGTCATGGTAAGGATCCTTCCTTTCTTGAAACAGATTTTTTCAATCCCGCGCGGCAGGGGGGAGATATTGTCTGCCGGGTGTGATAGGTTGGGGTTCAGCCGTAGATGCGGCAGGCGGCATACTTGGAAAACGCCGTCGATTGCCGCCCCTCCAGCCGGATCGCCCGGCGGATGACGGTGGGCAGGTATTCATCCCACTTTACCTCCAGAACGATGGCTCCCTCCCCCGCGGGCACGGTAACGCAATCGGGGTTCAGGAAATCGGTGCAGTGCAGCCCGGTGCGGATGTTTTCGTCGATGGTGATGCGCACATTGCCCGGGGCGTAGACAAAGGGGGTGCGGGTGTAATCCACAATGGTTCGGGGGCGCAGACCCTGCGCCTTCATTTTGCTGTAGAGTTCGATCAGCAGCGGGCGGCCGCTGACCGCCATCCAGTCGGTATCCCCCTGCACGATGCGCTGCGCCTCCTGCGGGGTAAGGGGCTCGGACAGCTTCCGTCCCAGACCGCCCCGCTTTTCCTTCTTTTCCAGACGGATAAGACCGGTATCGCCGTTATAATACCGGAGGCGGAACTTTTCCCGCTCGCTGACGCCATAGAGCTTTTCCCGGAGGGCCTTGTCGGTGATGCTGTCGAAATACAGGCTGCGGATGCGGTACTGTCCGCTGTCCCCCGCATGGGGATCGGGCTTTGCCACTGCCCGCAGCCGGGCGCAGAGGGCTGCCTTGTCTGCCGGGGTGATGAGGTGCTTTACTTCGTTGCGGTAAACCATAGCTTGCTCCTTTCACCGTTGATGCATGGTTATGATAGCATGTAAAAAAGACAGCAGTGTGTGGAAGTTGAAAACCTTTTGTGAACAAACCCGTTGCAAATGCTGTCGGGCGTTTCCGTTTGCACCCGGCGGCTCTGTTATGGTATGATACGTATCATTCCCCCCGGGGTTACGCACTGCCGGGGCGGTGCAGAATGCCCACGACCCATCCAGACACGGAGGTATATGCATATGAACCAGAAAGAACTTTCCGAACTGAAACGCCGCCTGAACCCGGACAAGCGCAACCCCAGCGTGATCCGGGGCTGCTATATGACCAACCTGGGCGAGCGGATCGCCGGGTTTTCCAAGCCCGTCTACAGCCTGCCTCTGGAAGAGAACGAAAAGTATATGTCCATCTTCAAGAAGGTGCTTACGGGCAGCTTCGGGCAGAGCCTGCTGCCGGTGGATTTTTCCGCCCAGCAGGTGATGGAGGGCCAGGAGCATGCCCTGCTGAGCGCCCTGCGGGAAAGCGCGCTGACCGATGAGGATGCGGTGGAGCAGCTGTGGCAGAAGGCTGCCGAATGCATCCGGAGCGAGCATGCCCACGAAGCCCAGTCTGTGAACGAATCCCAGAAAGCCGCCAATTATCTGGTGCTGCTGCTGCACGACGGCTACGATGTGCCCTACAAGGACGGCAACGATGAGATTGACCGGGAGCGTTCCTCCACGGTGTTCCACTATATTCTGATGGCGGTATGCCCGGTAAAGCAGGGCAAGGATGCCCTGTACTACCTGCCGGCGGATCAGGACTTCCACAACCGCTCTGCCGACTGGATCGTAGGCGCGCCGGAGACCGGCTTCCTCTTCCCTGCCTTTGAGGAGCGCAGCGCAAACATCTATCAGGCGCTGTACTACACCAAGAGCAACGGCGACCCCCACGAGGCCTTTATGCAGATCCTCTTCGGCAACGAACCGTTGATGCCCGCCGTGCAGCAGAAGGAGACCTTTCAGGCGGTGCTGGAGGAGGCGCTGGAGGAGGAGTGCAGCATCGGCGTGATCCAGAGCGTACACGACACCGTATGCAGCATGATCGAAGAACGCAAGGCCGACAAGACCGCCCAGCCCCTGAACCTGACCAAGGGCGATGTAAAGACCATGCTGGAAAGCTGCGGGATCTCCGAAGAGAAGCAGACCGCTTTTGAGGAAAAATACGACCAGTCCTTCGGCAGCTTTGCCGAGCTGCCCGCGGTGAACATGGTTACCCCCAAGCGATTCCAGGTGGAAACCGCCAGCGTATCCATCAAGGTGGATCCCGCCCACAGCGATCTGGTGCAGACCCGCATCATCGACGGCAAGTGCTACATTATGGTGCTGGCAGACGACAATGTACGTGTGAACGGCGTAAGCGTGCGCATCCGGGAGTGACCCTTCCACAAGCCCAAGCCCCTGCGGAAACACTTTCCGCAGGGGCTGTTTGGTATACCCCAGCACAGTTACACAGTTCTGCCACCTTTTGTTATCCGGACACTGCAAACCAAACAGCCGGGTCGCAGAGCAAACCATGCATACCCTTATTTTTCAACACTTTCCACACCGCCGCGGCATTTGTCCATCGCCCGGAGGTTACACAACACACAGAAATACATTTTTTGTTTTGTATTCCATCATCTTTTATGTTATGATGAGTAAGACGATACTAACCACTGCGGGGTTTCAAAAATGAAAAGAGCTTTTTTCTGCCTGATGGCGGCGCTGCTGGTCTTTCTTCCCGTTTTTTCGCAGCCCGCGCTCGCCGGTAACGATCCCTACGTAGCCACGGTATACAACGAACGCAACGGTCTGCCCACGGGCGAAGCCAATGTGGTGTACCAGACAAGCGACAATTACATCTGGATCGGCAGCTACGGCGGTCTTGTGCGCTACGACGGCTCCACCTTCCGCAATTTTTCCCAGGAGGGGCTGATCCCCTCCTCCTCCATCCGTGCGATTTTGGAGGACAGCGAGGGGCGGCTCTGGGTGGGCACCAACGATGCGGGGCTTTTCGTGTACGAAGACGGCGTATTCACCCGCGTGCAGGAGGCGGGCGAGCCCGTGCTGCTGTGCATCCGGGATCTGATCCAGAACCGGGACGGCGTGATCTACGCCGCTTCCTCCTCCGGTCTGGGACGGGTGGAAAACGGCGTGCTGGTACCGCTGGAGGATCCCCTGCTGGCGGGCAACCCGGTGTACACCCTTGCCGCCGACCGCTGGGGGCGTGTCTGGTGCGCCATCAACGACTGGCAGTGCGCCGTGGTGGAAGGCAGCGAGCTGAAGCGGGTGATCACATCCGAAGAGATCTTCCCGGATGGGTCGCAGCTCTACAGCGCAGCCTCCGACAAGGAGGGGCGGGTCTATCTGGGCAGCTACCAAAGCAGCGTTGCCAGACTGGAGCTTCCCGACGATACCCTTGACCCCGCCGCTTTCGGGATCACCCATTTCTCCACCGGGGATGTGACCATTCACAACGACCTGTCCCTGACCGGGGAAGGCGATATCCTCATCTGCGGGCAACGGGGCTTCGGCTGGATCGACCCGGAGGGCGGGCTGCGCCGGTTCGGCGAGGAATACAATGCGGCGGCCATCAACAGTGCATGCCGGGACTACGAGGGCAACTTCTGGCTTGCCTCCGGCAACTACGGCGTGATCAAGCTGAGCCTTGGCTGCTACGATACGCCCAACCACTTGGCAGGGCTGGAGGGCATTGCGGTAAACAGCATCGCCATGGCCGGAGGGCATTACTATCTGGCGCTGGACAACGGACTGATGATCTTTGATGAAAACTGGCAGCCCGTAACCAACGCGCTGACCGAAAGCCTTGCGGGCGTGCGCATCCGTCAGGTGCTGAAGGACAGGGAGAACCGCGTCTGGCTTGCCACCTACTCGGCAAACGGCGCCGTCTGTTACGACCCTGCCGACGGGAGCATCCTCTGCTGCAACGAAGAGACCGGGATGACCGATTGCTGGATCCGCACGCTGGCAGAGCTTGAGGACGGCACCATCGCCGCCGGTACCTCCAACGGCTTTTACCTGCTGCGGGACGGCAGGATCCTTGCCGCCTACGGGCATGACGAAGGGCTTGCCAATGCCACCGTTCTCTGCTTTGCACAGGATGGGGCGGGAACCCTTTATATCGGCACCGACGGCGGCGGCATGTACACCCTGAAGGACGGCGTTCTTACCCACCACGGCGCAAACGAGGGGCTGGGCGAAGGCGTTGTGCTGCGCCTGCTGTGCGACAAGCAGGGCGGCGGGCTGTTCGTAAGCGCGGGCAGCAGTCTGTACTACTGGGAAAACAACAGCTACCGCAAGCTGAGCAACTTCAGCAAGGCTGCGGGCAGCATCTTTGATATGTATCTGCACGACGGCAAGCTGTGGCTTTTGCAGAACAGCGGCATTCTGGAGGTGGACCGTACCGCTTTGCTGACCGGCTCCTCCACCCCCGTTAAGGTATACAGCTTCAGCCACGGGCTTACCGGCAGCCTGAACGCCAACACATGGAACGCTCTTGCCCCCGACGGCAAGCTGCTGGTGACCACCCGCAACGGCATCAGCATCTTTTCCTTTGCCGGGCTGCCCGGGCAATTGCCCAGCGGCATCATCAACGATGTGCAGGTGGACGGGCAGGTGTTCGAGCACCCGGAGAAGCTGCTGCTTGCCCGGGATGCCAATCGTGTGACCATCGATTTTGCCGTGCTTTCCTACACCGATACCAACAACTGCCGCATCGCCTACCGGCTGGAGGGGCTGGACACCAAAGAATCCGTTGCGGCGGCGGGCAAGAGCGGCAGCATCAGCTATACCAACCTGCCCGGCGGGGAATATACCTTCCACATCCGGGTGTTCGATCCGGAACAGCCCGGGGTGGAGCATGTGTACCGGCTGCCCATTACCAAAGAAAAGAAGCTGACAGAAGAGCCCCTGTTCTGGGTGCTGCTGGCGATTCTCTGCGCCGGGCTTGGCGCAGCGCTGATCTCTGCCGTGATCCAGCTTCGCCACAGGGCGCGCCTGCGCAGGCTCCAGGAGCGGCAGAAGATCCTCAAAACGCTGCTGATCCAGTCTTTGCAGACCTTTGCCCGCATCATCGACGCCAAGGATCCCTACACCAACGGTCACTCCATCCGTGTGGCAGCCTATGCAAGGGAGATCGCCAAGCGGATGGGCATGTCGGCAGACGAGCAGGACAACATCTACTACATCGCCCTTTTGCACGACATCGGCAAGATCGGCATCCCGGACAATATCCTGAACAAAAAGGGTGCGCTGACCCCAGAGGAACGCGCCGTGATCCAGACCCACCCGGCGGTGGGCGGCAAGGTGCTGGCCGACTTTACCGCGCTGGAGGATATCGACGACGGCGCACGCTACCACCACGAGCGCTATGACGGCAAGGGCTACTGCGACGGCTTGAGCGGCAAGGAGATCCCACTGGTGGCAAGGATCATCGGCGTGGCGGACAGCTACGACGCCATGGCCAGCGACCGCTGCTACCGCCCCGCGCTGAGTAAGGAAAAGATCATCGACGAGCTGACGGCAAACAGCGGCACCCAGTTCGACCCGGACATCGTGCCCCATATGCTGGCAATGATCCACGAGGGCATCGTGCCTGCCGGGGATACGGAGCTGCATCTGTAAAGGAGGGAATGCCATGCGCTGCCCTTACTGCGGCAAAGAGATGGAGGATGGCTGGCTGAAAAGCAGCGCAGCCATCCACTGGGGCAAGGAGCATACGCTGGGCTTTATCCAAGAGGATATCAAGCTGACCGGCGGGTTCTGGAAAGGGCTGTGGCGGGGCTTCTTCGCCAAAGCCCACCGCTGCGGCAGCTGCGGCGCGGTGATCCTTGTGCCCAAGGAGTAAAAAGAGAAGAAACGACCCCCGCTGCGTACCGTTTAGGTGGTAGCAGCGGGGGTTTTCGTATGGGATCTAATCAAAGATGCCGCCCTCCAGCGCGCTGCGGGCTGCAAGGATGTATTTGCTGGTATCCAGCGGATCCACGCTGCGGCGGGGCGTGGGGCCGCCGATGCCCTGAGGGCATTCCCGGTAGCCATGCAGGCTCAGGCTCATGCCGCCCCGCCCGCCGGTGACTGCCGCAAGGGTGGAGGCATAATCCATGCTGCTTTCCACAGGCACAAGGGCGGTCAGGATCGCCCGTTCGCCCTGGGTGACGGTGGAGGTGACCTCGCCCCGCATCTGGGCTACATCGCTCATCACCCTGCCCACGCAGTCCTGCGGCAGCAGAAAGCGGATGGACAGAATGGGTTCCAGCAGCAGGCTGCCGCCCCGGCGCAGACCGTCCTGTATGCCCATGGGGGTGGCGACGATAAAATCCAGCGGGTGGGTGTGCCACTGGTGGCTGTTGCCTTCGATCAGGGTGATCTTTACATCGGTCACCTGCCAGCCCTGCCGCCCCTGATTGAGCGCCAGCGGCAGCGCCTGCTCCACCTGATGCTGGTAGTGAAGGGCAAGCTCCCGCACCGGCACCTCGGAGGCAAACCGCACGCCGCTGCCCCGCTCTCCCGGCTCCATGCGGAAACGCATGATCGCCCAGCAGGGCTTGGGCATGGTGTAGGCCACAAAGCCCTCGGCGGGCTGCGCCAGCGTTTCCCGGTAGATAACGGCGGGTTTGGTAAAGGCGGCCTTCAGCCCGAAGCGGGTCTGCAGGGTCTCTTCCAGAATTTCCAGCTGGATGGCGCCCATCACCTGCAATTCCAGCTGATCCAACGCACGGGTGTACCGCGCCATCAGCAAGGGGTCTTCGCCGGAAAGGGTCATCACTGCTTCCCGGAGTTCCTTCATCTGTTCGGGCTTTTCGGGGATCACCTGTACGGTCATCAGCGGGGTGCGCAGCCTGCCCGGCTCCACCCGGCGGGGCAGCAGCGCTGCATCCCCCGCCACAAAGCCGATGGGCACATCGCCCAAACCATAGACCACGGCGATCTCGCCGCCCCGCAGGGCGCCCGCATCCTGCCCCTCCACCGTACGGATCTGGGTGATCTTGCGCTGCACCTGCTTTTCTTCGCCGGTAAGCGGATCGATGCCCGCAGGCAGCGTGAGGGCCTCCCGGTTTTCCAGCTGCCCGCTGTAGAGGCGCATCCAGACGCCCCGACCCAGTGTGCGGTCCTGATGGGCGGCAAACACCACGCCGCAAAGCCCGTCCTCCGCTTTGCAGGCAGGGGGCGGCAGGAAGCGGAGCATGGCATCCAGCACAGCTTCGATGCCCTCGTCCCGGAGGGCGGAGCCTTTGAGGGCAGGATAGACCTCGCCCATGCGGCTCCACGTTTCCACCAGCGGCAGCACCTCCGCCGCCGTGGGCTCGTCGCCGCTCAGATAACGCTCCATCAAGGCATCGTCCCGGGTGCAGGCGGCCTCCACCAGCAGGGCATCGTCCCACAGGGGCGCAATGTCCGGCGAGAGCAGATGTTTGGCGCTTTCCAGCGCAGTGTCGATATCCGCGCCGGGGCGATCCATTTTGTTGAAGAACAGAAGGGTGGGGATGCGCTGTTCCCTGAGGGCGGTAAAGAGCGCCTCGGTCTGGGGCTGCACCCCCTCTGCGCCGCAGATCACCAGCACGGCGGCATCCAGCGCCCAGAGAGAACGCTCCACCTCGGCGGAAAAATCCACGTGACCGGGGGTATCGATCAGGTTGATGCGGGTGTTTTTCCATTGGAGTTGCACGCAGGTGGCTTTGATGGAAATGCCCCGCCGCTGCTCGATGGGCAGCCGGTCGGTGTGGGCGGTGCCCGCATCCACGCTGCCCCGCTCACGGATCGCACCCGCATGCGCCAGCAGCTGCTCGCTCAGGGTGGTCTTGCCAGCGTCTACATGGGCAAACACGCCGATATTCCGAATGGAGGACATAAGGGGTCTCACCTCTTCAGGAAGGATAACTGCTATACCTTGGGCTGCCGCTGCACGCCCCACACACCGATGACGATGATCACCGCCGCCGGCAGCGAAACGATACCGAAGGGCTCACCCAGAAAAACCGCCCCGGCCAGCAGCGAGATGACCGTGGTCAGGTTGCAGAACACAGTGGACTGCGCCACCGGCAGCTCGGTATTGGCATAGTTGAGCAACAGAAACGCCACCACCGAAGACAGCAGCGACAGATACGCGACGGCTCCCAGAAACGCCGGACTGCCCAGCGGCTGCACCAGCCTGTGCCACTGCCCTGCGTTTTCCCACACCGCCAGCCCGGTAAAGGTAACTGCACCAACCAGCATCATCACCACGGTGCGCTCCAGGACGGAATACCGTGCGCTCTGCTTGCGGCTGAGCAGGTTGAACGCCACCGCCGATGCCACCGCTCCCAACAGCAGCAGCACCCCGAGGGGCTGCACATCGCCCTGAGCGGTCTGCTGAAGGGTCATCAGCACCACGCCTGCGATGGAAAGGAAGGCAAAACCGATCTGGGCAAGGGTGGGACGTTCCCTCAAGAGGAGCGCGCCCGCCCCGAGAGCGGCGATGGGCACCAGCGCAATGATGACGCCGGATACGGTGGCATTGGTCAGGCTGATGCCGTAGCTTTCGCACAGGAAATAGAGTACCGGCTGGGTAATGCCCAGAAGCAGCAGCGGCGCAGCCTGCCGGGGTCTGAGATCGAAGCGGAGCCAGCCCTGCTGCCCGGTGCGCTTTGCCCACAGCCCGATGAGCCCCAGCACCAGAAACGCTGCCGCAAAGCGGTACATGAGCATCACATAGGGCGTGGCGACCGCCAACGCCATGCGGGAAAACATAAAGCTGAAGCCAAAAATGCTGTTGCCGGCAGCGGCGGCGGCAATGCCGAGGCGGCGGCGGGTGTGGGGCATGGGGAGCGGCATCCTTTCGTTCTGCGTATCATGACAGAAATGGTTTGTATACCATCATACGGGGTCGGAGGCTTTTGGTCAAGAGGCAGAAAAAAAGCCTCCGCAGGCATGGCTGCCCGCAGAGGCTCCCGTGGGGCACATGCGCCCCTTACTGTTCCATTTTGTTGCGGATGGCCTTGAGATCCTTCGCCATGCCGATAAAGACCTTCATGCCCGCCACGGTAAGGAATCCGCCCACCGCCAGCGCAGCCGCCACCAGCAATCCCAGCCCGAAGGCTTCTTCGGCGGCGTAGTAGATGAGCAGGATCACTGCTGCCACAAGGCACAGCCCCAGCGTGATGTTCAGCGCAATATCCAGACCCCGGATCCACAGGTTCTCATCGCGGGCAAAAGAAGACAGACCGGCAGGCTCGGCCTTGACAGCCTCAAAGGTATGGGTCTTCAGGTATTCCTCCTTGAAGGCTGCCTTTTCCTCGGCAGAAAGGGCGGCATAGGCATCGTAATCCTTATCCACGGGATACACCTTGCTGCCGCAGGAAGGGCAGGGCACCCCCGCCCGGTCGGACGACCAGAACTGGTGGCAGCTGCCGCAGACATACAATTTTCGTTCGCTCATGAAAAAAGACCTCCTGTCAGGATGGGCAGTAAGCCCGATATGATGTTGTTCCGTTATGCTTATCATAACACGCAGGGGAGACTTCGTCAAGAAAGCAACGCCCCGGCGGGCATTTTCTGCGCACCGGGGCATTGGTATGCGGGGGAAGAGGGTACCGGTCAGCCTGCACGGGCGGGAGGCTCATCCGCCGCAGGGGATGCATCCTCTTGGGAAGCATCCGCCGGTGCGGATTCTTCTTCGTCGGGGATATAGGAGATCTGTGGCTTATCGTGCAGATCGGGATGGATGCCGTGGGCGCTGGCATGGAAATTGTTGCGCCAGTCGGCAATGCGTTTCTTCCACACCGCCAGACCGTCCCGGGGCCACAGCCAGCTGACCGCCAGCGCAGCCAGCACGCCCACCGTGGTATCGAAAATGCGGTTGAGGGCGTAAGAAACATAGGTATCCACCGGGGTGTTGAACAGCAGGATGCACAGCACCACGCCGCCGGGCTGCACGCCGCCCAGCCAGAACACCTGGCAGAGCATCACCAGCAGCACCACGCCCACAAAGGTGAACAGCGCAAGCAGCAGGGTGTGGTGCCCGTCCGGCACAAAGACCAGATACAGCCGGAACAGCGCCATGCCCACCAGACCGCCCAGCACCGTGCCGTAAAGCCGGTTGCCGCCGCCGTTATGGTAGCCGTCGCTGGTGCCGGTGCCCATGCCAAAGATGGCGCCGATGCAGGCAAAGGCGGGGCTGCGGCCCCAGAAATAATAAACGACTGCGCACAGCATCGCTGCAAATGCCGTTTTGATGGTGCGCATACCGGGCCGGTGGGGCACGTTCAGTTTCTGGGTGATGTTCATGGAAAAGACCTCCGGGATTTTGTTCGTGTTCGCTTTTGCTGCCCTGCTGTGCATGGTGCAGACGCTGCCCGGCAAGGCAGCCACAACAGCGGTGGAAGGCTTGCGGCAAAAGCGCAGCTGGGACAATATACCACAATCCGGCAAGGGCTGCAACAGGTTTCGATAAAAGAATACAGCCGGAATGCCATGGTTTGCTGATGGTTTTTTGATCAATTTGTCCATTGCAAACAAGAACATTTGTTCGTATAATGGCAATATCAGGCAGCCGGCATTTTCCACTCTCTGCCGCAGCGCTGCCGAACCGCACACCAACCACCAACCGTAAGGAGGCGTATACAGATGTTGAGGATTGCCTTTATCAACGAGGCCGTCACTTTGCTGGAGGAAGCTGATCCGCAGGATTATGAAGCGATCATCAGCATTCTGCTGGCATATGCCGGGAGACGCTCCGCAAAGGCGCAATAAACGAAGAAGCAGAGCAATAAAGGGGCTGCCGGCGAAGGGGATGGAAAGGAAGGAGGGGCAACCTGCCTTTCCATCATGTCTGAAGTGATTGATGGCAAAGCAAGAAAACAAAACGAAACCGCAAGCGGTCATCCTAACCGGCTTGCGGTTTCGTGTCAGCTCGTCAAAAAACACGCCTACGGCGGCTTTTTTGACGACTTTTGCACCGTTTGCCTAGGAGCCTACGGCTCCCCGGGCGGCAAACGGCGATAGGAACCCCTTGCTACGCAAGGGTTCCGAAACCACCGTACACGCCGCTGGTTTCGGATTGACAATCGGA
>JAFXBE010000057.1 GCA_017516765.1 Clostridia bacterium
CGTTTGCCTAGGAGCCTACGGCTCCCCGGGCGGCAAACGGCGATAGGAACCCCTTGCTACGCAAGGGTTCCGAAACCACCGTACACGCCGCTGGTTTCGGATTGACAATCGGAGGGCTGCGGCCCTCCGATACCTCTGGGACTTCTTTGACAGTCTGCGCGCCGCACCCCTACGGGTGCGGCGCTTTCTGTACCCGCAGCAGCCGCCGGTACGTTTTCCCGACCCTTGCAACGCCCTGCGGAAACAGACCGGGCAATAACCCGGCTTGTTTGGGGGTATGATAGCTTTTGCAGGAAAGGAGAGACGACCATGCGGCTGAAAAATAAGGTGATCCTGGTTACCGCCTCCACCCGGGGGATCGGTCTGGCCATTGTGAAGGCCTGCGCCAGAGAAGGCGGGATCGTGTACATGGCAGCCCGCAACGAAGAGCGGGCAAAAGCTGCTGCCGAAGCTATCAAAGCAGAAGGGGGCAATGTGCATTGGGTCCGGAACGATGCCGAAAAGCCGGAAACCTTTGTGACCATGGTGGAGGAGACCGTAGCCCGTGCCGGGCGCATCGATGTGCTGGTGAACAACTTCGGCACCTCCGACCCGGGCAGGGATCTGGATTTTGCAAGCACCGACCCGGAGGTATTCCTCAGCACTGTGCAACTGAACCTGCGCAGCGTGTTCATCGCCGGACAGGCGGCTGCACGGCACATGGCTGTACAGGGCGGCGGCAGCATCATCAACATCGGCTCGGTGGGCGGAGCGGTTCCGGATGTTTCCCAGATCGGCTACGGCACAAGCAAAGCCGCCATCCACTATCTGACCAAGCTGATCGCCGTGCAGGAAGCCCGTCACGGCATCCGCTGCAATGCCATTCTGCCCGGCATGACCGCCACCGAAGCGGTGGAGCAGCATCTGAGCGACCACTTCCGGCAGCTGTTTCTGCGCCACACGCCGTTGGGGCGTATGGGGCTGCCGGAGGAGATCGCCCAGGCGGCAGTGTATTTTGCGAGTGACGAATCCGCCTATACCACAGGGCAGACCCTGAGCGTATGCGGGGGCTTCGGGCTGGCAACGCCCCTGTACGGGGACTTGTCCGGCAGCGGGGCGAAGCGGTGAATGGGGTGCAAAAACCGCCGTTCCTCATGCAAGGAACGGCGGTTCTGTTTGTTATTCTGCCTTGTAGGATTCGAAGATCTCGTTGATCCGCTCGGTCTCCTGCGGGCTGTTCCTGGTAAGCGCGCTTACCAGCGGCACCACGATCAGGGAGATAGCCATAGCGGCAACGCCCATTTCGGGAGACTTGGCAGCGGCAGCGGAGAAGCCGGAGTTGAGGGAGATCACAAGGGTGGCGCTGCCAACGGTGAGCAGACCGGACAGAATGCCGGCGTATGCGCCGATTTTGGTGATCTTCCTGGAGAACAGCCCCCACACATACGGGCCGATGAAGCAGCCGGAAACAACGCCCCAGGAGAAGGACATCAGGCTGACAATGATCGGGATGTTCTGGGTGGCAAAGACGAAGGAGCAGGTCACGAACGTCAGGCACAGAAGACGGGTGAGCAGCATCTGGGTCTCCGGCTTGGTTGCCTTCTTCCGCACGGCAGGGATCAGGTCAACGGCAACGGCCGAGGCCGAGGTGAGCACGACCGCCTGCAGGGTGGACATGGATGCCGACAGCAACAGGATCATGATGACCGCCAGAAGGATGATGCCCAGCGTGCCGCCGCCCAGCACTTCCATCAGCAAGGTGGGGATGACCGAATCAATACCACCTTCGGGAAGCTGACCGCCCAGCACCAGCCGGGAGGTGCTGCCGATCAGGTAAGCGCCACAGCCGATGACTACACAGAAAATGGTGGAAATGACCGTGCCGCGCTTGATGGCTGCGGTATCCTTGATGGCGTAGAACTTGCCGATCATCTGGGGCAGACCCCAGGTACCGAAGCTGGTGAGCATGATGTTGAAGCAGAGGAACTTGAAGGAAGAGCCGCCGAAGATGCTGGTCAGCTGGCTGCCGGTAACAGGGTTGGGATCACCGGGCAGGGGTTGGAAGCCGGAAAGATTCTGAATCAGACCGCTGAAGCCACCCACGTTCTTATGCCCCAGCACAGCTGCCACCAGACAAACCACGCCAACGATCATAACAACGCCTTGAACCAGATCGGTATAGGAGGTGGCAAGATAGCCGCCTGCCACCAGATAGATGCCGGTAAGCACAGCGATCAGAAGCATCCAGACCCAAGTCTCCACCCCCGGGAAAACCGAGCTGAAGAGAGAGCCCAGACCCTTGTAGACCGCTGCGGAGTAGGGAACCAGAAAGATAAAGATGATCACCGCCGCCAGGATCTTCATGCCCTTGGAATTGTAGCGTTTTTCAAAGAAATCGGGCATGGTTCTGGCGTTGAGGAACTTGGTCATTTTGCGGGTACGGTTGGCAAACAGCAGCCAAGAAAGCAAACAGCCCAGAACCGCATTGCCGACGCCGATCCAGATGGCGCCAAGACCAATATTCCAGCCATGCTGCCCGGCATAACCAACGAATACAACCGCCGAAAAATAAGTGGTGCCGTACGCAAACGCCGTTGCCCACGCACCGATTTTTCTGCCGCCGATCAGGAAATTGTCCAGTGTTTTGGATCTGCCATAGCTTATGCAGCCGATCAGCACCATAATCAGGGCATATACAGCCAATGCCACGATCGTGTAGAGCTGTGCATTCGTCATTTGTTTCACCTCGTTGTTTTTCCGTTGAGCAGGATGATGCGTTTTCTTCTGCCACATCTTGCCCTTGGGTTGGGAGTATTATATAATGGATCCGTCCATTAGTAAAACGGATAGTATAGATGTAAACGTTCGATATTTTCGATGCAAAGGAGGAAACCCCTTGGAATTGCGGAATCTGACCACATTCATCCACGTTGCGGAGCTTGGCAGCTTTTCCAAGACCGCAGAAATGCTTGGATATTCCCAGTCCACGATTTCTTTCCAGATCAAACAGCTGGAGGAAGAGCTGGGATGCCTTCTGTTTGACCGCATCAACCACACCGTACGCCTTACCGAGCGTGGGCACCAGCTGATCTCCTGTGCCCACCAGATCCGCACGCTGACGGAGGAGTTCAAAGACAGTCTGCGCAACGGCAGCGAATGCAGCGGACACATCCACATCGTGGCTCCGGACTCTGTCTGCGAAGAGCTGATCCACAAGCACTACATAGGCTTTCACAGCCGATACCCTTCCATATCCCTCAAGTTTACCCCGGCAGATACCTCCGTGATGGTGGAGATGCTGGACCGCAACGAAGCCGATCTGATCATTACTCTGGACAGCCACATGTACCGCAACGATTACGTGATCGCCAAGGAAGAGCCGCTGACGATGCACTTTGTTGCCGGTTCATCCTCCGCCTATGCCGGCAGAAAGGGGCTTTCCATACACGATATCGCACAGGAGCCCTTTGTGCTTACCGAATACGGGCAGGGCTACCGCCGGGTGCTGGACAAGGAACTGGCAAAATGCTCGCTGGAGATCGTGCCGGTGCTGGAAATCGGCCGTACGGATATGATCACCTCTGTGCTGTGCCAGAGCAATATGATCTCCTTTCTGCCCGATTTTGTAACCGCTTCACGGGTCAGGAGCGGGGAATTGTGCTATCTGGATGTGTGCGACATCGACATTGCCATCTACAAGCAATTGATCTACCACAAAAACAAATGGCTTTCCCGAAGCATGAAGATCTTCATCGATTATCTGAAGCAGACACAGTTCTCGGTTTGAGCAGGCTGCGCATATGCATCTGCGGATCCATAAGGAAACGGGTATCCGGTACAAAATACCGGATACCCGTTTCTTGCTGTCTGTAGATGCTGTTGTATGCCGTCTTTACAGATCGGTCAGCGTAGCCTGATCGATGCAGGCGATCCCGTTGGCAGCCAGAGCGGCCTCCACGGCTTCGTTATCCTGCACGCGGAAGATCATATAGGCATGCTTGGCTTCCTTGCCGCCAAGGAAGGCGTACATGTACTCCATGTTCACATCGCTGCCGGACAGCACATTGAGCACACGGTTCAATCCGCCCGGCTCGTCGGGGATGGCAACGCCCAGCACTTTGGTGATGGAATGGATGAAACCCTCCTGCGCCAGTACGGCGGCAGCGGCAGCGGTGTCGTCCACGATGATGCGCACAATGCCGAATTCGGACGTTTCGGCAAGGGAAAGGGCGCGCATGTTGATCCGGTTCTTTGCCAGCACATCGGTGAGCTGTTGCAGCTTACCGGCTTTGTTTTCCACAAAAACGGAGATCTGGTTCAAAGTCATAGCGTTTATCCTCCTTGTTAAATCTTACGCTTGTCGATAACGCGCACAGCCTTGCCTTCGCTGCGGACAATGGTCTTGGGTGCGACCAGCACCACCTTCGCCGAAATGCCCAGCATGGCGCGCAGACCGGCCTCCAGGGCGTTCTGCCGCTTCTGGATCTCGCCCACGTTGTCGGTGAACATTTCGGGCGTCATTTCCACATGCACATCAAAGGTGTCGGTATTGCGCACACGGTCGATGATGATCTGGTAATTGGCGGGGTAACCGGCCTTGAGCAGCACCGCTTCGATCTGGGACGGGAACACGTTTACGCCGCGGATGATGAGCATATCGTCGCTGCGGCCCATGGGCTTTGCCATCTTGATGAAGGTACGGCCGCAGGAGCACTTTTTGCGGGACAGCACGCAGATATCGCGGGTGCGGTAGCGCAGCAGGGGGAAGGCTTCCTTGGTAAGGGAGGTGAAGACCAGTTCGCCCTTGGTACCCTCGGGCAGTACTTCGCCGGTGTTGGGGTCGATGATCTCGGCAATGAAGTGATCCTCATTGATATGCATACCGGACTGCTCGGAGCACTCGAAGGATACACCGGGGCCGGAAAGCTCGGTAAGACCGTAAATGTCGTACGCCTTGATGCCCAGGGTGTTCTGGATATCCTGCCGCATTTCTTCGCTCCAGGCTTCCGCACCGAAGATGCCCGCCTTCAGCGGGATCTGATCGGGGGTAAGACCCATTTCCTTCATGCTTTCGCCCAGATAGGCGGCATAGGAGGGGGTGCAGCACAGGATGGTGGATTGCAGATCCTGAATGAACATGATCTGGCGTTCGGTGTTGCCCGAGGAGGTGGGGATCGTAAGACAGCCCACCTTATGGCTGCCGCCGTTGAGACCGGGGCCGCCGGTGAACAGACCGTAGCCGTAGGAGACCTGGCACACATCCTCATCGGTGCCGCCTGCTGCCATGATGGCACGGGCGCAGCAATCCTCCCACAGATCAATGTCGTGCTGGGTATAGAACGCCACCACGCGCTTACCGGTGGTGCCGGAGGTGGACTGGATGCGTACGCAGTCCTTCAGGGGCTTGCCCATCAGGCCGTAGGGATAGGCCAGACGCAGATCGTCTTTGGTAAGGAAGGGCAGCTTGTGCAGGTCTGCCGTGCCGTGGATGTCGTCGGGGGTAACGCCCTTCTCTTCCATCTTCTTGCGGTAGTAGGGCACGTTTTCCCACACATGCTTTACCTGCTTTACCAGACGCTCGTCCTGCAGGGCTTTGAGCTGTTCAACGGGTGCGCATTCGATTTCCGGCTGATAATAACGTTCCATAGGTGTTCTCCTCCCTGATGATGTTCGTTTTCGATCCCATCCGCCGTGATGGGCAGGTGCAATCAAAAAGTCCCTGTATGGTTTACATACAGGGACGAATTGCTCGCGGTACCACTCTGCTTCGCATATACCTTACAGCATATGCCTTATCAGGCTTCGCACCGGTGAAAGGCGGGCTTCCACAGGTTGAAAAGTCTTAGCGATATAACGGTCGCACCCGTTGTGCCTACTCTTTTTTCAACACACCGCTCACAGAATGAACTTCGCCGCCTTCCCGCCGATGCCTCGCACCATCCGGCATCTCTCTGAAGCGTTTCGCGCGGTTACTCTTTCTGCTCAGACGCATTTACGCATTTCTGATTGGCTGCCAAAGAGGTTTTACACCACCTCCAAGACATGCTTATTATAGCTCCTGTTTTTCGGGATTGCAAATCGTTCGTTTGCATATTATAATAAGTTAAACTTATAATGTGCAGGTGATACCTATGAATCTGAACCAGCTGCGCTACTTTATCTCGGTAGCGGAAAACGGCAGCTTTACCAAAGCCGCCGCAAGCCACTTTATCTCCCAGACAGCCATTACCCAGCAGATACACGCTCTGGAAGAAAACGTGGGTACAAAGCTGCTGGACCGCAACAGCCGCCCCGTTTCGCTGACCCCTGCCGGGCGCGTGCTGCTGAAGGAAGCACGGGAGATTCTCAGCCGGATGGATGCGGCCCTCACCCGCACCCGGGAGGCTTCCACCGGGCTGGAGGGCGAGCTGCGGCTGGGCTATACCAAAGGCTACGAGCACAGCGATCTGCCCGGCTTTCTGCGCCGCTTTCATCGGGAGTATCCCAACGTGCTTCTCTCCTGCTACCGCTGCGACACGGATGCGCTGGCGGCAGGCGTGATCAACGGGGAGTATGATGTGATCTTTACCTGGGACAGCACCAACCTGCGCTCGGAGGAATCACTGCAGGTACAGGTGATGGAGCGCGTACCGCTACGGGTGGCGCTTTATGCCAGCCATCCCCTTGCCCGGTGCAGCGTGCTGACCCGCAAGGATCTGAAGCAGGAAAACATCCTCTTCATGTCCCCTTCCGGCACGGGCGATTCTTTCGGCGATGCCTTCTACATCCGCCTGTACCAGCAGGCCGGCTACCAGCCCAATATCCTGATCCGATCCAACGACATGGAAAGCATTCTGATGATGGTGGCGGCAGAGGAGGGGATCTCCATCGTGCCGGAATACTCCCATCCGTGGGATATCGGCACAGAAAACGTGGTGTTCGTCCCGCTTGCGGGCGAGGGCGAGACCGAGGAGATCCTGACCGCATGGCGAAAGAGCGACGACAATCCCGCGCTCAAACACTTTATCGGACAATTACCCGTTGTCTGAGCCGCCTGAGCAGCACAAGAAACAGACAGAACAGGAGGGTATTTGCATGATGCAATTTACATTTATCAACCGGCAGGAAGAGAACTATCCGGAGTGGGACCGAATCAACGAAAAGCTGCTTGACGATCTGCATACCCTGGCCGCAGGGCAGACGGACGAAGCGGAAGCCACAGCCTACATCACCGCCATGATCGACGAGCTGCGCCCGGTGGAGAACCGTCTGCACAAGCCCATGCTCTTTCTGATGTATAACGACCCGGCATCCATGGATGCCGATGACCGGGTGGACTATCTCTACAGACCCACCTACATCGCCGCCACCCTGATGATGACCGCCGTCTGCAGATACCCTGCCCTGATGCGCAAAGCAGGCTACTGCCGCACCCTTATGGAAGTTCTGAATGCGACCACAGCCCGGGATTTTCTTGGCGCATGGTACGATGATTACCCCGGGCTGCTGGATACGCTGCAGATCTTTGCCACCGGGGACATTGTCCGGTTTATGGAGGAATACCGGTGGGTCAACGAATATTTCGTCGAAAAGCTGCGATCGGCTCTTACGTTTGTGGAAACGGAGCTCTGTACCGGCAAGGTAAAGGGCGGCTGGGACGGCGCAGTGGATTATCGGGAGCGGGGGGCGCAGGTGCTGGCCATGTATTCGGGGAATGATGAGGGATCGGAGATGATGTGATGGGGCGGGGTGCGTCCGGATTGGTGTGGGGGTGGTGGGCGGTATGTGTCCGGGTTCCGCATTCCCCAATGTGCAGGTAGTCAACCATTGCGTAATTCTCGCTGACGCTATCATTCCTTTCCCAGCATAATATGAACAGCGAAGGATGCAGGATGAATCTCAAATTCGATTGTCCCACCGTGTTTTTCAACCGTTTGCTTCATGTTTTCAACACCAAAGCCATGAAGATCTGAATCCTGCCTGGTAGATAGAAAGGTATCTCCATGCCGCTTGATCTGAGCAGTATCTGCATCGTTGTGGCAACAGATAAAGAGCATATCCCGAACCTTTGAGAACGCCTCCTTGAAGCGATGGGCTTTTTGCGTTCAAAAATGATAGATGATTTGTGCGTGTTGTTTAATGAAAAAGCCAAGAACATCCTATTGCACAAAATTCAGATGATGAAAAAGCAAATAAGAAGGCTCAAACTTTGTATCAAAGTTTGAGCCTTCTATGGCTATTGGCTACAAAAAAGATATTTTGAGAGACCTATATTAAGGATTTGAACCCGCACGAGCAGGCGTTTTATAAGTGTTGTTGTCTAAATATGCAGAATATTCCTCGGAACTACCATTAAAAATATTGACATCAATGTATTTTTCTTTTCCCTTATATCCTTCGAACCTTTCTCGATTCGTATATTGCCAAAAAGTCCACATTCTATTGTCAGACAATTTAGGTTTTGAAATAACGTTTCTAATCCAAATATCGTATTCATTATAGTCATTAGATAAATACAGCTCATAAGATTTTTCCGTAGCATATATAATTGGCTTTTGGTTGTAATGCTCTTCCAGCAAAATAAGCATTACTTTTAATTGTTTTTCCACATCTGCTCTGTCAGGAGGATTTTTTTCTTTATCACTGTAAAATTCCAAGTCAATGACCGGCGGCAACATACCTTCAAATGGAACAACCGTATTTATAAAATTTTCTGCTTGCGTTTTTCCTTCACTGTCATAACTAAAAAAATGATAGGCTCCCACAGCGAGCGAAGTTTTTTGTGCCTCTTGAAAATTACAAGCAAAGTTTTTGTCTACAAAAGAACTTCCTTCGGTTGCTTTTATAAAAGCAAAAGAAATATTTTGGGATGATAGAATATTCCAATCTATCTCTCCCTGATATGATGAAACATCCACACCTTTTATTTCATACTTATAACTGTATATATCATTTAAAATGATTATGCCGTTCCAAACTAAAGTGAAAGCGACAATAGTAAAGGCTAAAAAGACGGAAACCGCAATAAACGATATCTTTAGGATTTTCTTCTTCAAATTGTCACCACCTTTTGTTTATTATGCCATACTTTTGCTTGTGTTTCAATTATTTGTCACAGAGAGGTCGCTACTTTTTCATGAGAGTTCAAGTCCTGCCTGAGAAAATATCTTTTTTGTACGTCCAACTCGATGACTGAAATTTGCCTATAAAAACAGAAAAAACCTTGATGAATCAGGGTTTTTTCGTGGCTATATCTTTTTTGTAGCCCTTTGATGGCGCGCCCGGCGGGATTCGAACCCACGGCCTACCGCTTAGGAGCACAAAAAATCGTCTGATCCATGCTGTATTGCGATGTTATGCCGTGTTCTTGAAACCCTTGAAATACAAGGCTTTCAGGCGAATCTCATGCTTTCGAGTGGTATCCCGTTTTGTCCCGTTATTCCGCTTGTTTTTGCGTCTTGTTAGCAAAATGTTAGCAGAGCCAAAGCGGGAAACGAACTACTCCGAACTCCGGTTCGAATCCAAACTGTGCCTTCACGTCACAAACTTGACAGGCAAATTATACGAAAAAGACAACTATACGTCAATACACTATCCATCAAGAGGATATGTGAAAAAGCGGTATGTATCCTTCATTTTGATAATGAGGGTGCATACCGCTTTATTTTTATGCGGAGGTGATCTGAATTGACTGCCCAAACCATTGCCATCGCCAACCAAAAGGGCGGCGTTGGTAAAACGACCACAACCGCCAATCTTGGAATCGGATTGGCACAGGAAGGCAAGAAGGTGTTGCTGGTGGATTGCGATCCGCAGGCCAGTTTGACCATCAGCCTTGGTATTCCCAAACCGGATGATCTTTCCGTCACTCTCTCCACACTCATGGGACGGGTGCTGGAAGAAGCTCCCGTCAATCCCGGTGACGCCATTCTTCACCATGAGGAAGGCGTCGATCTACTGCCTGCCAACATCGACCTGGCTGGTATGGAACTTCGCCTGATGAGCGCCATGAGCCGAGAAACGATTCTTCGGCAGGTGCTTGAGCCGTTACGCAAGCAATACGACCACATTCTTCTGGACTGTATGCCCTCGCTTGCGCTGCTGACGATCAATTCCATGGCAGCGGCAGATCGAGTGCTTATTCCGGTGCAGCCGCACTTTCTGTCGGCCAGAGGCTTGGAGGAGCTGGCGAAATCCATTGACCGCGTTCGGAGGAATATCAATCCCAGGCTGAAAATCGACGGGATTCTGCTGACCATGATGGACAACCGCACCGTGTATGCTCGTGAGATTGCTTCCCTGATGCGCGATAACTACGGCAGGAGAATCAAAGTATTCGACGTGGAAATTCCCCACTCCATCCGAGCCGCTGAGATCAGCGCAGAGGGTAAGAGCATCTATGCCCACGATCCTAAAGGCAAAGTAGCCGCTGCATACCGCGCCTTGACCCAGGAGGTGATAAACCTTGAGAAGCAGCGCGAAAAACATAAGTCTGACCCCAGTCGATGATCTGTTTTCCACGGAGGAAAGCCGATCCAATACCAACCGTGAACGGGTTGTGGAGCTGCCCTTGTCAGAACTGCATCCGTTCAGGAATCATCCCTTCAAAGTGGTGGATGATGAGAAAATGCAGGATACCGCACAAAGCATCCGAGAGCATGGTGTGTTGGTTCCTGCCATTGTGCGTCCACGGGAGGAAGGCGGCTATGAGATCGTCGCCGGACACAGGCGGCACTTTGCCAGCCAAATTGCAGGACTTGACACAATGCCCGCCATCGTTCGTGATCTGGATGACGATGCAGCCACCATCATCATGGTTGACTCCAATCTCCAGCGTGAAACGCTATTGCCCAGTGAACGAGCATGGGCATACAAAATGAAGCTGGACGCGATGAAGCGGCAAGGCAAACGCACCGATTTAACTTGTGGCCAAGTTGGCCACAAGTCAGAGAAGTCAGTTATGCGAGTCGCTGACGAGGCGGGTGAAAGTGTCAAGCAAGTCCAGCGTTTCATCCGTCTAACCGAACTCATCCCGCCACTGCTTGATATGGTGGACGAGCGTAAGATCGGCTTCAACCCGGCTGTGGAGCTATCCTACCTAAAGCCGGAAGAGCAGGTACAGTTGCTCGACGCCATGGAAAGCGAGCAGACCACTCCTTCCCTCTCACAAGCACAGCGACTGAAGAAATTCAGCCAGGAAGGCCACCTGTCCATTGATGTGATGCGTGCTATCATGTCTGAGGAAAAGAAAACCGACCTTGACCGTATCACTCTGACCGGCGAGAAGGTCAACAAGTATTTCCCCAGATCTTATACACCGCAGCAAAAAGAACAGGTAATCCTGAAACTGCTGGAAGGCTGGTACAATCGTCGCCAGCACTCCCAGGAGAGATAACGCCCTCACGATTGTGTGATGGGCGTTTTTTCATACCCCGAAAGAAAGGAGGGATGAAATGTGGCTGTTTTCAGGATCGAGAAAACGAGGGATTACACCGTCATGTCCAACCATCATCTGAAAAACAAGAACCTGACACTGAAAGCCAAGGGCTTAATGAGCCTGCTGCTTTCTCTGCCGGATA
>JAFXBE010000002.1 GCA_017516765.1 Clostridia bacterium
CATTTCCGCAACCTCAGTCGGCGTACAGCCCACTAACCGTGGTCTGTACTTGCTTCGGTTGACGACTGCGGGTCGCTAACGCCTTTGGCGTTGTGCGCACTGCGCACGCACTTCCCTTCGTCTCCCCTGCCGGGTGTGGGCAGAGCCCACAAACCCTGCGCCGCAGCGTTTTCCCGCAAGCACAGCGAGTGCCGAAGGCGCAAGATGTGCGGTTCCGATCAAAACGCATGGTTCTGTCAACAATCCGAAGCCACTCCTCGGCGACTGTTCCCCCCCGTTGCATAACACAGCTTATGCAGCGGGGGGCTTTTCTTATTCGGGGCGTTTCAACACACAGGACATGGCGCAGGGGTGCACATCCACCCCGTTCCAGCGATAGTCGGGAATGCCCACATCCTCGGGGCGCAGCCCGGCAAAATCGCTTTCCATGCCCTTGATACGGATCTCGTCCTTCTCCAGTTCCACGATCACGTGCAGAGGATCCTTGTAGAACAGGTTTTCCACCCGCTCGCCCTTCGCATCCCACCAGCAGAACTGGGACGCGGAGCTGACGGTATAGTAGGGTACATTGCCCACCCATTTCAGATCGCTGCCGTGGTCGTGCCCGTTCATGCACAGGCGCACATTCTTCCCGGCAAGCGCCTGCTGCAACGCCTCCTTGTTGGCGATGCCCCGGCGGGCAAAGGGGTTGACCAGACTCATGTGGGAAAAGATGACCGTTTCCTTCCCGTCGGCAAGCTGCTTACCCAGCCATTCCAGCTGTTCCCGGGGCACCAGCGGATACCGGGAGGGGATCCTCTGTTTGTTGGGGAAATGGAACTCGCCCGCTTCGCTTTGCCAGTAGCAGGTATCCAGGATGATAAAACGGTATTCCCCGACCTCAAAGGCTTCGTAGGGCTTTTCTTTGCCCAGAAAGCGCAGCGAATGCCCGATCTCCCACTCCTGCACATCGTGGTTGCCGATGGTGTGATGCACCGGGATGCCGCAACCGTTGATCTTTTCCACCACATGGGCATACCGCTCCGTGGGGAAGCACAGGTCGCCCAAAGACACGATAAAGTCCACCTGCTCTTCCTTGGCATGGTTCAGTATGGTCTCCAACCGGTCTTCTCCATCGGTGCAGTCCTCCAGATGCAGGTCGCCGAATACCAGAAAACGGATCATCACAAGCGTTCCTTTCCTTCCGTCGTTTTACAGCTCCACCAGCTTTTCTTCTGCCTCCATGGCAAGGCGTACCCGATTCAGGGCGGCAACGGCGGCTTCCCGGTCGGGGTAAGCGGCGATCATCTCCCAGCAGGTAAGACGGGTCTGTACAAGCAGGCATTTACCATCCACCCGCAGCCCGCCGTAGCAGCAGAGCAGCTTGTCCCTCCCCGGGCTGAGCACCTTCGTCTGCTCCCGGGGACGCACGATGGTGCCGTCCTTCAGCTGAAATTCGAAACGGGCAAGACTCTCGCCAAGGATCTCCGGCAGCGCATGCTGCACCGCATCGAAAACCGCCTCGTCCAGCCGGTCTTCCAGCAAATCGTTCACCACGGTTTCGGCGGCATTGGTCACGGCATTTTCGATCCGTTCTTCCATTTCGTCCATCCATTCATCCATGTCAAAATCGTGATCAGACACTTCTTCTCCCCCCAATGATCCTCTTCACTTCTCCGGCACAAAATCCTCGCCCGGCATATGCTGGGGCAAAGAGAGAAACCAGCGCACGCCGAACCGGTCCCGCAGGCAGGCCGCCCACGGGCTCCAGGGCAGCTGCTGCGGTTCCATTTCGCACTCGCCGCCGGCAACCAGCAAAGCGTACGCCTTCTCCAGCGCCGCTCGGTTATCGAAGGTGATGCCCAGCTGCACCGGATTGGCCCCCGGCGTGTGCTCCGCCTCCACCACCGAGAGAGCAGGCTCTCCATCCCGGCTCAGTTCGGAATGATAATACCCCTTTCCGTCCCGCCGGATCACATGGTAGCCCAGCTCCATTCCGAAGGCCTCGCAGTACAGCCGTACCGCTTCCATGCTGTTCTGCACATACAGCCCAACGCCTACCACCGCCATCAGAGTACCTCCATCCGGTAGCCGCAGGCATAGCTTTCGCCCGCCTCCAGCGCAATGTGGAAGGGCTTGTCCTCGAACAGACCGGTCTCATCGGCATAGGGCGGCAGACCCTGCCAGGGCTCGATGCACAGATAGGGCGCATGCTTGCCGGGCATGGTCCATACCGCCAGCGCTTCCATATCGAAGGAAACGCGGATGCCGTGTCCATGCCGCTTGTGTACCAGATCCACGCTGCGGCTGTTCAGCCCGGCAAAAATATAGGTATCCAGCCGGTCGAAATCCTCGTAGCGCAGGGTAAGGGTGCGGCGATCCGCACCCAGATCTGCGGTTTCCTCGCCGCTGATCAGGTGGTCGGCATCGCAGAGCAGGTGACTGCCATCCTCTTCCTTTTCAAAGCGCAGCTCATAATCGGTAAACTGCTCGCCCTCGGCCATGGGGCAGGTAAAGCCCGGGTGCCCACCAATGATGAAGGGCATTTTTCGCCCGCTGCGGTTTTCCACCACATAGCGGGTCTCGAAGCCACCTTCGGTGAAGCGGTGGGTCACATGCAGCGCAAAATCGAAGGGATAGACCGCCTTGATGGTCTCGTTGGGGGTAAGGGTCAGGGTCACATAGTCCTCGCCCTTCTCGGTAAGGGTAAACAGCTCATATTTGGCAAAGCCGTGTTTGGGCACCGCCCACTCCCTGCCCTCGATGGTGACCACACCGTTTTTGAGCAGATTGATGGTAGGAAACAACACCGGCGCGGTGCTCTTCCATACAGCAGGGTCGCCGCTCCAGATGCGCTCCACCCCGTCTTTGCTGCGAAAACGGCGCATCTCCGCGCCCAGCTCTGCGATCTCCATCACTGCACCCCGATACTCCAAAACGATCATCGTCCGTATCTCCTTTCAAAGGCCGGCAGGCAAGCATATTCCTGCTTCGGTTCAAAGAATAACATTCGCTCCCAGCCGTCCGGTTTCCTGCCGGGTATAAGGCAACCATCCATGCGCATACTAACAGCGACCCATTTGAACCCAAGGAGGTAGAGCGATGAATCCCTTTGAACAACATGCGCCCAAGCTGGAAAGCTGCCTGATGGACTGGCGGGACATGACCCCTATGAGCTACGACAAGCACACGGTGGATCCCTATACCCGCACCCGCGTGATTCTGATGAACGGTACCGAGTTTGAAAACGTATGGTTCAGCCACCAATGGAGCCGCAACTGCAAAAACGGGGATGTACGCCGCGCGGTTGCCATGCTGCGCCGCTCGGAGCAACAGCAACAGAAGCTGATCGCTGCCCTGAAGCCCGCCGACGAGACCCTTCTGGAGCATACCATCGGCTACGAGCAGCTGGCCGTGGATCTGACCGCCCAGCTTGCCCAGCGGGAGCCGGATCCCTATGTAAAGGCCGCCCTTGATTTTGCCCTGCTGGAGGATTTTGACCATCTCTACCGCTACGCCGATCTGCTGGAATCGGAAAACGGACAGCGGGCGGAGAGCATTGTGGGCGGGTATACGGAGATCATGCCCGGCAGACCCACCATCGCCCACCACCGCCACCCCTACGATTCCATCAAAAAGCCCATCAATGCCAAAACTGCCGATCTGAAGACCAAGCTGTGCGTGGGCATCATCACGGCGGCAGAGCAGCAGACCATGAATTTCTACATGAATGTATGCGCCGCCTACCCCAACGATGTGGGCCGCGCCCTGTACCGGGAGATCGGGCTGGTGGAGGAGCAGCATGTATCCCACTACGGCAGCCTGATGGATCCCGCCGCCACATGGCTGGAAAACCTGCTGATGCACCAGTTTACCGAATGCTATCTCTACTACAGCTGCATGGAGACCGAAACCGTACCCCAGATCCAAAAGGTATGGGAGAGGCTGTTCGAGCAGGAGCTGGCGCATCTGCACAAGGCTGCCGAGCTGCTCTACAAAGAGGAGCACAAGGAATGGCGGCAAGTGCTGGGCGACGGCTGCTTCCCCGAACCCCTTGCCCTCGGCAGCAACATTCCCTATGTGCGCAGCATCCTGCAGAACACCGTAGACCTGACCGCCTGCCGGGAAAGCTATGCCCGGGTAGGCGCACTGGAGCCGGAGACGGATTTCTTCCGTTACCAGAAGCATGTAAACCACGATATTGGCAGTGTGTCCAGCCATACGGTCATCGATAGCCACATCCGCCGTTTCGGCGAGGATTACCGCTTTGAAACCGCCCCCAATCCCATTCCCGCCCTGCGGGAGCGCAAGGAGGACAATGTGGAGGTGGGTCGCAAGGCCATGCACCGGGAGCCCGCGCCGGTGTTGTAAACGCAGCATGTCAAATGAGGCATTCCCATCCCCCTTTTGCCCCCTTGACCCTCTGCGCCCGCCCGGCTATAATACTGACAAACCTTACCCGAGGTACAAAGGAATACAAGGAGTGATCTATACCATGCCGGCAATGTATCCCCCCATGGGCTGGAACAGCTGGGACTGCTACGGCGCAGCTGTTACCGAAGATATCGTTCGCCAGAATGCCGAATACATGGCAAAGCACCTGAAAGCCTGCGGCTGGGAATATGTGGTTGTGGACATTGAATGGTTTCAGCCCACTGCCTCCAGCCACGAATACGAGCCCTTCTCCAACTGCACCATGGATGAATACGGACGCCTGCTGCCTGCGGTGAACCGTTTCCCCAGCGCAGCCAACGGGCGCGGCTTCGCCCCTCTGGCAGAGTATGTGCATTCTCTGGGGCTGAAGTTCGGCATCCACATCATGCGCGGCATCCCCCGCATGGCGGCGCACCGGCATCTGCCCATTCTGGGCACGGACATCACCTGCGCCGATCTGGCAAACCCCAACTCCATCTGCGCATGGAACCCGGATATGTACGGCGTTAAGCAGAACCATCCGCTGGCGCAGAGCTACTACGACAGCATCTTCCAGCTCTATGCCCAGTGGGGCGTGGACTATGTGAAGTGCGACGATATCGCCCGGGAATACCCCCACTGCCAGCGGGAGATCGAGCTGATCTCCAATGCCAGCCGTTCCTGCGGGCGGGATATCGTTTTGAGCCTCTCCCCCGGTCCTGCCCCGCTGGAGCATGCGGAGCATCTGAAGAAGTACGCCAATCTGTGGCGCATCACCGATGATTTCTGGGACGAGTGGCGGCTGCTCAAGGGTATGTTTGAGCGTGCGGAGAAGTGGTGCATCCACGCAGCCCCCGGTCACTGGCCGGATGCGGACATGCTGCCCGTAGGCGCGCTGCGCCAGGACTACGACCCCGAGGACTGGACGAAGTTCACCCAGGCCGAGCAGCGCACCATGATGACCCTGTGGTGCATGATGCGTTCGCCCCTGATGGTGGGCGCAGAGCTGACCAAGCTGGACGACTTTACCCTGAACCTGCTCACCAACGCCGAATTGCTGGCCATTGAGAAGGAGAGCTTCTGCGCCCACCCCCTGTGGACGCTGGAGGACAAAGCCGCATGGATCGCCCCTCGCAAGGACGGCAAGGGCGTGTATCTGGCGTTGTTCAACCTGAGCGACGAGGAAGCCATCCTTTCGCTGCCCCTTTCGGATGCGGAGCTGCCGGATGGGCTGAACGCCACCGAACTGTGGAGCGGGGAAAGCACCCCTGCCATCCGCGCGCTCTCTGCCAAGCTGCCCGCCCACGATGCGGCTGTGTGGTATCTGCGCTAAAAGAGAAGACGGGGCTGCTGCGGAGCGATCCCGCAGCGGCCCCGCTGTATCCGTTTTTATCTGTAAAGTTTTTCGTTTTCCCCTCTTGACATCCCCTCCCGCCTGTGATATGATAACCCATGTCGTCGAAAGGCGGTAAACAACGGTGCTTTGGCTCAGTTGGTAGAGCACATCGTTCACATCGATGGGGTCACTGGTTCGAGTCCAGTAAGCACCACCAAAGAAAAAGGTCATCCGCAAGGATGGCCTTTTTCTTTGGTCATTCCTCTACCGGAGCCGGAACCAGTGTGTCCCATCGATATGCCCCCGGCACATCGATGGGGCGCGGAGCCGAAGCGCCGCCTGTGGCGGATGAAGCGAGGCGGAAGCGGGGTGAGCAAAGGAGACCGGCATGCGGCAGCGTGCCGGACGACTATTGCGAACCTGACCGAGCGCAGCGAGACCACTGGTTCGAGTCCAGTAAGCACCACCATACCGGAGAAATCCGAACTTGATTCCTGTAGGGAACGGGTTCGGATTTCTTCTTTATATCGACGAAATGGATATCTGATGGCAGGAGTGGACATTGATCAAGGAGCGATTTCTTCTCCCTAACAACAGAGGGGCTGTGACTCATCATCACAGCCCCATGCATATTTTTGCCATCAAGCCTTTTTCCTGTTCACAGCAAAGGCAATGATATCTGCAACGGCTTCCACGATCAGAGAGATGCCGGTGAAAATCCACAGATAAACCGTAGTGGCAAAGGGATTGAAGAAAATTACCACACCGGCCCGGCAATCAGGTGCAGATAGTAACTGAAGAATCGCCAGATGAACATGGCCATTCCAATTTGCTCTGCTGGGAAAACATCCCGGAAGAATACGAGAAATCCAACTTCCTGTGCGCCGCTGGCTCCTGGCATCGGAAAATAGCTTGCACTCAGATGGAGCATATAAGAAATCTTCAGCAGTTCCCCGGCAGATGTCTGTTGTCCACCAAAGGCATAATAGATACACAGCAGATAATGTGGATTCAGGTTCAGCGCTATCGTAGTTTTTGCTGCCCGAAGGAACCGCTTCGGCAGGTCAGTTCTCATACCAGATGCCCGTTACTTCCGGAGCGTGTTCTGCCAGTTCCTTGACGGCAGTGGAGAGCATCAGCTTGATACGGTTGAGCTGATTAGCCTCGCTGGAGCCGGGATCGTAATCCACCGCCACGATATTCGCCCCAGGGTAATGCTGACGCAGGGTTTTGATCACACCCTTGCCCACCACATGATTGGGCAGGCAGGCAAAGGGCTGGATGCAGATGATGTTATTCACGCCCGTGGTCAGCAGCTCTGCCATTTCACCGGTCAGGAACCAGCCCTCGCCGTACTGATTGCCAAGGGAGATAAAGGGCTCGGCCAGAGCTGCGATCTCCCGGATGGGCATGGGCGGTTCGAAATGTCGGCTTTCCTGCAGCGCACGGATGGCTGGCCTGCGGATGGCGTCGATCAGCCTTGTGCCTCCTTCTGCGATAACAGCAGAGGACAGGGGCTTGCCCAGATACTCATGCTTGAATTTGCCGCTGTACAGGCTGTAATTGAAGAAATCCATCAGGTCAGGAACAACAACTTCAGCACCTTCGCTTTCCAGCAGCTGCACCAGATGATTGTTGGCCAAGGGCATGTATTTCACCAGGATCTCGCCCACAATGCCCACACGGGGCTTGCGTGCATGGCTGATCGGCAGCGCATCGAAATCGTGTACCAGCCTCTGACAGATCTGCGTGTGGGACAGTTCCGGCTTGTCTGCCGTCAGGTTCCGTATGCAGATCTCCGTCCACTGGGCTGCAAGCTGATCTGCGCTGCCCTTGACCTTCTCATAGGGGCGCATCCTGTACAGGCAACGCATGAGCAGATCTCCGTACACCAGCCCCTTTACTGCCGCAGAGATCAGCGGCCGCGTGGCCTTGAAGCCGGAATGCTTCTCCATGCCGTTCATGTTGATAGACAGCACGGGAATGTGGGACATGCCGATCTGATCCAGTGCCCGGCGGATGAAACCCACATAATTGCTTGCACGGCAGCAGCCGCCAGTCTGGGTCATGGCAAGGGCGAGCTTATTGGTATCATACTTGCCGGACTGTACCGCCTCCATCATCTGCCCGACGGTGATGATAGAGGGATAGCAGGCGTCGTTATTGACGAATTTCAGCCCCACATCAATGGCCGAGCGACTGTCGCCATCCAGCATGACCACGTTATAACCAAACTTTTTCAGCACCGGCCCCAGAATACCGAAGTGGATGGGACTCATATCCGGCGCAAGGATGGTATAGCCGGCCTCAAACATCTCCTTGGTGAATTCCGTGCGCTGGTACTGCGCGGGCGGTGCTGGTGAGAAGGTCTGCTGCTTTTCCCGCAGCCTGGAAGCTGACAGCAGACTGCGGATGCGGATGCGTGCTGCGCCGAGGTTGTTCACCTCGTCGATTTTCAGCAGCGTATACATCTTCCCTGCTTTTTCAAGGATATCCGAAACCTGATCGGTGGTGACGGCATCCAGCCCGCAGCCGAAGGAATTGAGCTGGATCAGCTCCAGATCAGCCCTTGTACAGACGTATTCCGCAGCCCGGTAAAGCCGGGAATGATAAACCCACTGGTCAGTGACGCGCAGAGTATGGGGTACATCACCAGCAGACGGCAGGCTGTCTTCCGTCAGCACTGCCAAGCCATAGGAGGCGATCATTTCCGGAATGCCATGGTTGATCTCCGGGTCAATATGGTAGGGGCGGCCTGCCAGCACGATTCCCTTGCTGTGATGCTGTTTCATCCACATCAGGGCGTCTTTACCAGCCTTGCAGATATCTTCCTTTGCTCTGCGCTGTTCCGCCCATGCTGCCGATACGGCTTTGCGGGTTTCTGAGGCAGGAATGCTGAAGTGCTTCTGGAAGAACTTGGCCAGATTGTCCGCCGCAGTCTTCTCACTGGTCAGTGCCAGGAAAGGCTTGTACAGCCTGACATGTCCTGCATGGAGATCCTCCACGTTATTGGCGATGTTCTCCGGGTTGGCGATCACCATGGGACAGTTGTAGTTGTTCTGGGAGGCAGCGTCTTCCTTGTATTCAAAATACACACTGGGATAGAGGATGCTATCCACCCCATGATCGATCAGCCATTGGATATGCCCGTGGGCCAGCTTGGCAGGATAGCACTCACTCTCAGACGGAATGGATTCCATGCCCAGCTCGTAGATGCTCCTGGACGACAGCGGCGACAGCACGACGGAGAAGCCCAGCTTTTTCAGCAGCGTTGCCCAGAAGGGGTAGTTCTCGTACATGTTCAGCACACGCGGGATACCGATTACACCGCGCCAGGCTTGTGCTTCCGGAAGGGAAGGATAGTCAAATATGCGCTGCAGCTTATAGGCCATCATATTGGGGGCCTTTGCGCCGCTCTGTTCCTTGCCCAGTGCCTTTTCGCAGCGGTTGCCAGTGATGTGCCTTCGTCCGCCCGGGAAGGTACTGACAGTCAGCATGCAGCGGTTGGTGCAGCCCTGGCAGCGGGTCGTGCTGCTCTTGTAGTTCATGGACAAAAGCTCGTCCAGGGACAACATGGTGGTGGGCTGCCCTTCATAGTGTTCCCGTGCCAGCAGCGCAGCACCGAATGCCCCCATGATGCCGGAAATATCCGGGCAGACGGCATTCAACCCGGTCAGCTGCTCAAAGGCGCGCAGCACTGCCTTGTTGTGGAAGGTTCCGCCCTGCACCACAACATGCCGCCCAAGCTCCTTTGCATCAGCCAGCTTGATGACCTTGTACAGCGCGTTTTTCACCACGGAGTAAGCAAGCCCTGCAGAAATATCCTGCACCGATGCCCCCTGCTTCTGGGCTTGCTTAATGTTGCTGTTCATGAACACCGTGCAGCGGGTACCCAGGTCAAGGGGTTCGGGCGCAAAGAGTGCCTCTGCCGCGAAACCCTCAGCGGTGTAGCCCAGGGAATCGGCAAAGTTCTGTAAAAAGGAGCCGCAGCCGGAGGAGCAGGCCTCGTTGAGCAGCACGGAATCCACCGCACCATTCTTCAGGCGGATGCATTTCATGTCCTGACCGCCGATATCCAGTACACAGTCCACTTTGGGATCGAAGAAGGCTGCAGCGGTGGTGTGGGCAATGGTCTCCACCTCGCCTTCATCAAGGCAGAAGGCGGATTTCAACAGGCTCTCACCATAGCCGGTGGAGCAGGAGCGAACGATCCGTACGCCCTCATGGCGCTGTGCTGACAGTTCCTTCAGCGCAGCGCGGGCGGTCTCAATGGGGTTGCCTTCGTTGCTGGCGTAGAAGGAATACAGCAGCTGCCCCTCGCTGCCGATCAGCGCCACCTTGGTGGTGGTAGAGCCCGCGTCAATGCCCAGGAAGCAATCGCCCTGATAGTCGGAAAGCTTCTCCTTGCGCACCTGCGCCCGGGCATGGCGTTTGGCAAAGTCGCTGTACTGATCGTGATTATCAAACAGCGCGGGCAGACGCTTCAGACCCTGGGTCAGCGTCACGCCCTGCTGGAGCCTGTCGATGAGGTGTTCGATGTGCAGCGGCTCCGACACAGCCTCCATGGCCGCGCCTATGGCCGCAAACAGGTGGCTGTTCTCCGGCATGACGGCAGTTTCCTCCGTCAGGTGCAGTGTGCGGATGAAGGCATTGCGCAGCTCCGGCAGGAAGTGCAGCGGCCCACCCAGAAACGCCACATGCCCACGAATGGGTTTACCGCAGGCCAACCCGGAGATCGTCTGATTGACCACCGCCTGAAAAATGGAAGCAGCCAGATCCTCCCGGGCTGCGCCTTCGTTGATCAACGGCTGAATGTCCGTCTTGGCAAACACGCCGCAGCGGGCGGCAATGGGGTAGATCTGCCGGTAAGAGGCAGCCAGTTCATTCAGTCCGGCTGCATCCGTTTTGAGCAGCGAAGCCATCTGGTCGATGAACGCACCGGTGCCGCCTGCACACACACCGTTCATGCGCTCCTCAAGCCCGCCGGTAAAATAGATGATCTTAGCGTCCTCGCCGCCAAGCTCAATGGCCACGTCGGTCTGAGGAGCATGGGCCTTCAGGGCGGCGGCAACTGCCACCACCTCCTGCACAAAGGGAACATGCAGCGCCTCTGCCAGCGACAGCGAACCGGAGCCGGTCATGCTCAGGGCAAGGCGGCAGCCGGGAAACTGTTCACGCACATCCTTCAATAGCTCCAAAAGTGCCTCCTGTGTGTGGGCGCGGTGTCGGCGGTAATCGCTGAAAAGCAGCTGCCCTTGTTCATCTGTGAGAACGATCTTGATCGTCGTGGAACCAATGTCGATCCCAGCGCGATAGGTTACATTCGTGCTTTGCATTCTTTACCTCAATGCTGCTTCAGTGCGTTTTTCATGAAATTGCAGGCATCCTGCAGCTCCTGTGTATTCGGATGACCCTGAGAATAGGCATAGAGCTGCCTGATGTTTTGCAGCGCACCCTCGTCGCCGGAATCGGAAAGGCAGGAACGAAAATGCGTGTACCCTTCCGGGGATATCTCGCCCTGGCAAAGGTGCATCCCAAGGTACTCGCAGGAATCCGACAGGAAAGAGGCGGCCACCGCTTCGATCCTTTTCTGATAGCCATCTACGGCGGCCAGGCCGCCTGTGGCGAACAGCATCACCTTCTTGTCCTCCAGCGTTTCCATCCACTCCAGCAGCGCATAGGGACAAGCTCCGTGCCGCACACAAAAACCGACCAGATAGACATCAGCGTCATCGGAGGGTGTTTCCATCTCGAAGTTGATAAGTCTGCACGGCTGCGGTGATACGGCTTCTGCCAGTGCCTGTGCGACCTTCTTTGTGCAGCCGCTTGTACTGATGTAGACGATCTCGTATTTCATCGGTTTTCCTCCCGACATAAAGATGTGGTACAGGGGTAAGCAGTGCCATCTTAGGTAAGAAAACAAAACTGAAAATAAACTCAGACGACCTCGCTGCAAAGTTTATCTTCAGTTTACATGCCAATTCTACAATGATCATGAGGTGATCTGTATGTTTCACATTATGGTTGTGGATGATGATAAAAACACGCGGTTGTATATGAAGGCGCTGCTGCTGGACGCAGGGTATAAGGTCTCTCTGGCACAGAATGGTCTGGAAGCGCTGGATGTGATGGAGCATGAACACATTGATCTGGCTGTACTGGACGTGATGATGCCGCAGATGGATGGCTATCAATTCACAGAGGAGCTGCGCAGCGGCAACAGCAATCTGCCCGTCCTGATGGTCACAGCCAAGCAGCTGCCCGCAGACAGGAAACAGGCCTATCAGGTCGGCACGAATGATTTCATGACCAAGCCGGTGGACGGCGAGGAGCTGCTGCTGAGGATCAAAAACCTGCTGCACATGGCCAAGATCGCCAGCGACAGGGAGCTTCACATTGGCGATATCGTTCTGCGCTATGACGAATTGAGCGTAAGTCGCCACGGTGAAACCATAGTGCTGCCGCAAAAGGAATTCCAGCTGCTTTTCAAACTCCTGTCCTATCCGGGAAAGATATTCACCCGCATCGACCTGATGGATGACATCTGGGGGGCGAATTCTGAAACGGGTTGGGAAACGGTGACGGTGCACATCGGCCGCCTCCGCAAACGCTTTGAGGGCTGGACTGAGTTCGAGATCGTGTCTGTTCGCGGTCTGGGGTATAAGGCGGTAAAGCACGTATGAGAAAAAGAACGCTCCGGGCAGCTGGTTCCATCCGAAAAACCTTCACTTTGTGGTTTATCGTGATCATTGCCATCAGCGTCGGATTTTTTGCAGGCGTTGAGCTGGTGCTGGCCCGGCTGGGACTCCTTGGCGAGCTGGACACAATGGGCAAGGCCATTCCTGTCATCCTCAGCTCGCTGCTGATTCTTCCCTTTGGCATTGGTACTGCCATTTTCGCACTTCGATTTCCCATGCGGCCGGTCAGGCAGCTGCTGCACGGCATGAACCGCCTTGCTGAGGGACACTTTGAGGAGCGGTTGGACTTCGGTGATGTCGGCCCCATGAAGGAGCTTGCTGATACCTTCAACACCCTTGCCGGAGAATTACAAAATACAGAGATGCTTCGGTCGGATTTCGTCAACAACTTCTCCCACGAATTCAAAACACCCATCGTGTCCATCCACGGTTTTGCACAGCTACTTCAGAAAGGGCAGAACCTTACCGATGACCAGCGGGAATATGTGGATGTGATCGCTGATGAATCCATGCGTCTGGCATACATGGCCACCAATGTGCTGAATCTGACGAAGATTGAGAATCAGAGCATCCTGACCAATGCTGTCGAATTCAACCTCTCTGAACAGCTCCGCAAATGTATTCTGCTGCTGGAAAAGAAATGGGCAGAAAAGGAACTGTCCTTTGCAGCAGAGTTCGGCGAGCATTTTGTTCGGGCGGATCAGGAGCTGCTCAAGCAGGTCTGGCTGAATCTCCTGGACAATGCCATCAAGTTTTCGCCTTGCAGCAGCGAGATCAGTGTTGAGATCTGCCGGATCAGCGAAGGGACACAGATCACTGTCGCCAACCATGGGCCGATGATCACCCAGGACGAGCAGAAGCGGCTTTACGACAAGTTCTGGCAGGGCGACACCTCCCATGCCGCCCAGGGGACGGGCATCGGTCTTTCGGTGGTGAAGAAGATCGTGGAGCTGCACAAGGGCTCCATCGCTGTCCGCAGCAACGAGCAAGAAACAGCCTTCATTGTTACGCTGCCCGATCAGACAGCCGTGCAGGAATAAAGTGAACCCCGGCATGTTGGCATGCCGGGGTTTCGATTCAGTTTAGATTGATCTTCTATTTTTGTTTCCGCGCTGCTGCCGCGGCATTCCTGCATGATACGAGAAATGCCACGAACCGCGATGCAGCCAGGGCATGAACACGTTGTCAGAAGCTGGTGATGAATGTCATGATGTAGTTGATCATTTCCTCCGGGGTTTCCTGCATACCGTCATCCATCCATTTTTTTGCGATGTTGTTGATTAGCCCCATTTTGCCAAAAGCGGTGTACTTCTCGTGCAGCGTGGTCTTCGGCAGCTGCTTTTCCTGCAGCTGCATTTTCTGATCCATCCGCGAAAACAGCACTGCTGCATTTTTTGAATGAATGGCGGCCATTTTACGCTGATTTCTGGAAAACCGATAGAAATACTCAAACAGGAATTCACGCCACCGGCGTTCATCACGGCTGGTAAGTGCCGGCAGGATATCCTCCATGAATTCATGGGACAGGTCATCGATGATATAGTCGATAACGTCGCTGACCGAATTGAAATTGCGATAAAACGAGGCTCTGGCCACCTGGGCGGTATTGACGATTTCTGTGACTGTAATGTCCATATACATCTTCTCGGTCATCAGATCCATCAGCGCATTGGCGATATTCTGTCTGACTGACATTTCCTTGCTGGCCATGATACAAACTTCCCTTGTTTTGTTTCATTTTGACCGCAAAGGTTGACAGCCCTGCAGCCTTCGAATATACTGTACCACCGATGATACAATTTGTATCATTTGCAATATGGATTGTATCATCCTCAAAGCATCATGTCAAGAGAAAGGATGTCATTATGCTGAAACTGCTGAAGTACCTGAAGAAAAGAGAATGGATTTTCGCCCTGTGCGGCGTGATATTCATCATCGCTCAGGTCTGGCTGGATCTGAAAATGCCGGACTACATGAATATCATCACGCAGATCGCCCAGGGCGGCATCAATGCAGAAACCGGCGCGCCCTATGAGTTGGCCGACATCTGGTTAAACGGTGGATATATGCTGCTGTGTGCGCTGGGCAGCATGGTCTGTTCCATCGTCACAAGCTACTTTATTGTGAACGTGGCGGCCAATTTTTCCTCCCGCCTGCGTGAAAGCCTGTACACCAAAGTGCAGCAGTTCTCCATGTCGGAGATCAACAAGTTCTCCACGGCGTCGCTGATCACCCGTTCCACCAACGACGTGCAGCAGGTTCAGATGCTTCTGACTATGGGGCTGCAGATGATGATCAAAGCGCCTGTCACCGCCGTGTGGGCGATCACAAAGATTGCAGGCAAGCAGTGGCAGTGGTCCGCTGCCGTGGCGGTAGCCGTTGTTCTGCTGCTGGCCATGATCGTCACCATTATGCTTCTGGTCAACAAGCGCTTCAAAAAGATGCAGCGCCTGACTGACCAGCTTAATCAGGTGACCCGTGAGAACCTGACGGGCATCCGTGTGGTGCGCGCCTACAATGCCGAGGGCTTCCAGCAGAACAAGTTTGAAGCTGTCAGCAATGAATTCACCAACAATCAGCTTTTCACCGGGCGCATCATGTCGGTGATGAATCCTGTGATGTCCATGGTGATGAACGGCATTTCCCTGGCCATTTACTGGATCGGCGCGATCATCATCAATCAGGCTGCCCTGCCCGAGGTTCCCGGGCTGTTCGGCGATATGGTGGTGTTCATGTCCTATGGCATGCAGATCATCGCATCCTTCATGATGCTGGCAATGATGTTCATGATCATGCCCCGCGCAATGGTATCTGTCAACCGTATCAACGAGGTATTGGACACCAAAGAGCTGATCGCCGACGGCAAGGGCGTTGCCCACACCAGCGAGACCGGCACGGTGGAGTTCAGAAATGTTTCCTTCCGCTATCCTGACGGACAGAAAAACGTGCTGACGGATATCAGCTTCCAGGCAAAGAAAGGGCAAACCGTCGCCTTCATCGGCGCGACAGGCTGCGGCAAATCCACCATCGTCAATCTGGCGTCCCGCTTTTATGATGTGACCGCGGGACAGGTGCTGGTGGACGGCCATGATGTACGGGAATACAGAAAGCACGAGCTTGCCCGGAAGATCGGCTATGTGTCCCAGAAGGCGGTGCTGTTCAGCGGCGACATCCGCGAGAACGTGAACTTCGGCGACAACAACGCCAGTGAGGAGACCATTGAAAAGGCTGTCGAGATCGCCCAGAGCACCGGCTTTGTGGATGCGCAGAAGGGCGGCCTGGACGGACATGTGGCCCAGGGCGGCACCAACTTCTCCGGCGGCCAGAAGCAGCGCCTGTCCATTGCCCGCGCTGTGGCACGTCAGGCGGAGATCTACATCTTTGATGATACATTTTCTGCCCTGGACTACAAAACCGACCGCGAGCTGCGCAGCGCACTGAAGGCTGAAATGAAGGACAGCACCTGCCTGATCGTTGCGCAGCGCATCGGTACGATCATCGACGCGGATCTGATCCTTGTGCTGGAGAACGGCTGCGTCGTCGGTCAGGGCACACACAAGGAGCTGCTGGAAAGCTGTGATGCTTACCGCGAGATTGCCCAGAGTCAGCTCAGCGAGGAGGAATTGCTCAATGCCTAAGCCCGGAATGAACCCGCCCGTCCAGAATGTTGGCGCAAAGGATATGAAAAAGGCCCTCGGCGCACTGATGGGCTACTGCAAGAAATATATCGCTGTGATTCTGATCGCCATCTGCTGTGCTGCCTTCAGCGCCGTATTGGCAGTGATCGGCCCGGATTACATCTCGGAACTGACCGCTGTGATCCAAGCAGGCATCAGCTTCACAGGCGTGAATATCGACATGGATGAGATCGTACGCATTGCAACCATTCTGATCTCCATCTATGCCGCCAGCATGGTGCTCAACTACTGCCAGTCCTTCATCATGAACCATGTATCCTGCAACGTTGGCAGGAAAATGCGCTCGGATATCAGCAGCAAGATGAACCGCGTCCCGCTGCGATACTTCGACAGTCACAATTACGGCGATACCCTCTCCCGCGTCACAAACGACGTGGACACCATCTCCCAGTCCCTGAACATGAGCATCGGCACGCTGGTTTCGGCGGTCACGACGCTCATCGGCTGCCTGATCATGATGTTCGTCACCGAATGGCGTATGGCGCTGACGGCCATTGCCTCCTCCATCATCGGCTTCATTGGCATGGGGATGATCATGGGCAAGTCCCAGCGGTATTTCCTGGCCCGCCAGCAGAGCCTGGCCGAGGTCAACGGCCACGTGGAGGAATACTACGCCGGTCAGAACATCGTGCGTGCATATAACTCCGAGGATAAGGGGCTTGCCGCCTTCCGTGCCAGCAACGAGAAGCTGCGCCAGCACACCTTCAAGGCAGAGTTCCTTGCCAGCCTGATGCAGCCGCTGATGGGCTTTGTGGGCAACTTTGGATATGTGGCAGTATGCGTGGTGGGTGCGGCGCTTGCATTCAACGGCTCCATCAACTTCTCTGTTGTGGTGGCCTTCATGATCTATATCCGCATGTTTACCTCTCCTCTGGGACAGATCGGTCAGGGCTTCTCCGGCCTTCAGTCTGCCGCAGCCGCCAGCGAACGCGTCATGGAGTTCCTGGAGGAAGAAGAGCTGTCTGACGAATCCACCAAGACAAAGGTGCTCAAAAACGTGCGCGGCGATGTATCTTTCCGCAATGTGAGCTTCGGCTATGTGCCGGATAAGACCATCATCCACGATTTCTCCACGGATATCAAGGCCGGACAGAAGGTGGCAATCGTCGGTCCCACGGGCGCAGGCAAGACCACCATCGTCAACCTGCTGATGCGCTTCTACGAGCTGAACAAGGGCTCCATCTGCATTGACGGCACGCCCCTGAGCGATATCACCCGCGAGAATGTTCATGATATCTTCGGCATGGTGCTGCAGGACACCTGGCTGTTTGAAGGCACGGTACGCGAAAACCTGACCTATGGCCGGAAGGTTTCTGACGAGCGGCTGATGGATATCTGCAGCCAGTGCGGTCTGAAGCATTTCATCAACACCCTGCCCAATGGTCTGGACACGGTGCTGGGCGACAATGTGACCATCTCTGCCGGCCAAAAGCAGCTGCTGACCATTGCCCGCGCCATGGTGGAGGATGCTCCCATGCTGATCCTGGATGAGGCGACCTCTTCCGTCGACACCCGCACAGAAATCAAGATCCAGCGGGCGATGGATAAGCTGACGGAGAACCGCACCAGCTTCGTGATCGCCCACCGCCTTTCCACCATCCGCGACGCTGATATGATCATCTACATGCGGGATGGCGACATCAAGGAAACCGGTACTCATGATGAGCTGATGGCTCGTCAGGGCATGTATGCTGAGCTGTACAACAGTCAGTTCGTAACTGCCTGAAATCTACATAAAGAGGGCTCATGTGCATCCAACAGCACATGAGCCCTTTTGCTTGTCTGTTTATGGGTTCGATGCAAGAAGCGTGATAACATCCTTAGCGTTTTCTATGTGACTTGTATTGACCAAGACATACGCAGCAATGTCATCATGATAGAGCGCAGAAGTCAGCTGGCTGCTGCCGGACAAATCAATGCCACAGGGCACGCTGTTTTCACCGGTTGGGTTTCCTTCTTCATCCAGGACAGGTACTGACACAGGCTGAAGTCCGCTGGCAGTCAGCTCACTCTCTGTGAACAGCTCGCTGACAGGCATGAAGGCATTGCCGTTGTCACCATACCTTCGGGCATTTTCACCGGTACAGATTAGCAGTTCAACTTCCCCGGAAGCCATCATCCCCATTATCTGGGTCATGCCAGCCATCATGGTAGTCGGATCAGTTTCAGAGTTGCCGGTTGAGATGCAGTTGACAACAATCTGCTGCGATTCCGTATACAGCCCCGGAAGCGCAGCCCGAAGGAGTCCGTCCAGCTCCTGATTCATTGTATCCGGCACATAAGCAGATGCAACGGTCACGTGCAAGGATGCATCCGGATTGCTGCTGGATGAACACCCGCTGACGATGAACAGCATGACCAGCAAAGAAACACAAAGACAGATTTTCTTGATCATCATCTGATTCCTCCACATTTTCCATCAGTTTACTGATTCAGGATGGACATAAATTCGTCGCCGGTGATGGTTTCCTTCTCATACAGGAATTTCGCCAGTTGATCCAGCTTGTCCCTGCTTTCCGTCAGGATCTTCGTTGCCAGCGCGTGCTGACGCTTGACGACTTCCACCGTCTTCAGATCGATCTGCCGCTGGGTTTCAGGTGAGCAGGCCATGGAGGTATCGCCGCCCAGATACTGATTGGTGACGGTTTCCATGGCAACCATATCGAACTCCTCGCTCATGCCATAACGGGTGATCATGGCACGGGCCAGCTTGGTGGCCTGTTCGATGTCGTTGCTGGCACCGGTGGTCACAGAACCAATCAGCTCCTCCGCTGCACGACCGCCGGTATACGTAGCGATCTTAGCCTCGATCTCTTCCCTGGTCATCAGGTAATGGTTGCCTTCCTCTACCTGCATGGTATAACCCAGTGCGCCGGAGGTGCGGGGAACGATGGTGATCTTCTGCACGGGCGCAGCGTTGCTCTGCCTGGCAGCTACCAGTGCATGACCGATCTCATGATAAGCAACGATCAGCTTTTCCTCATCGGTCAGGATGGCGTTCTTCTTCTGATAACCAGCGATGACGACTTCTATGCTTTCTTCCAGATCGGCCTGGGTGGCCTTGCTGCGTCCGTCACGCACAGCGCGAAGAGCAGCTTCGTTGACGATGTTGGCCAGTTCCGCACCGGAAGCACCGGAAGCCATGCGGGCGATCCTGCTGAAATCCACGCCTGCTTCCACCTTGATCTTTTTTGCGTGTACCTTCAGGATCTCTTCACGCCCCTTCAGATCGGGCAGCTCAACAGGTACACGCCGGTCGAAGCGTCCCGGGCGGGTCAGCGCGGGATCAAGGGATTCGGGTCTGTTGGTGGCAGCAAGGATGATCACACCGGTATTGCCTTCAAAGCCGTCCATTTCGGTCAGCAGCTGATTAAGCGTCTGCTCGCGCTCGTCATTGCCGCCGATGTGGCCGTCACGCTTCTTGCCGATGGCGTCGATCTCGTCAATAAACACGATGCAGGGTGCTTTTTCCTTTGCCTGCCGGAACAGATCGCGCACCTTGCTTGCACCCATGCCAACAAACATTTCCACAAATTCAGAGCCGCTGATGGAGAAGAACGGCACATTTGCCTCGCCGGCAACCGCCTTGGCGAGCATCGTTTTGCCCGTGCCGGGAGGGCCTACCAGCAGGATGCCTTTGGGCATGGACGCGCCGATCTCCTTGTACTTTCCGGGATTATGAAGGTAATCGACGATCTCCGTCAGGTTTTCCTTTGCCTCATCCTCACCGGCCACATCACTGAACTTGATGCCTTCGGAGGATTTGACGTAAACCTTGGCATTGCTCTTGCCCATGCCGAACATCATGGAGTTGGGGCCGCCCGCGTTCTTCATCATCTTTTTGGAAACGATCTGGCCGATGCCGATGAACATGGCCATGGGCAGAATCCACGACAGCAGGAAGCTCAGCAGTGGAGATGCCTCCTCGATGATCTCCTTGCCGTACACAGCGCCTGACGCCTGCAAACGGGCGACCAGATCAGGATCGTCCATCTTACCGGTTTTGTAGACGGTCCTTCCATCCTTTCCGGTGAAGATGATCTGGTTGTCCTGTACCTGCACACCGCCGATCTCATTCCTCTCGGTCATGGAGATGAAAGTGCCGTAGTCCACCTCAACGATCTGCTGCTTGGCGATCCACGGCAGCAGCAATGCATTCAGCAGCACGACCACCAGCATCGCAATGATGTAGTAATAGATCAACGGCTTTTTCGGGGATTTCACTTCATTCATGTCGGTACCTCTCTTTCCTTGTCAGCAGTAAGCTGCTTATCAAGCGCAACCAACACAGCGTGCAGCGCGTGGTTCATGGTCTGCATGGCCTGATCAATGGCATACTCGGCATAGAGTGCCGTTGCATTGGCCTGCTCGGCGGCATCATCGTATTTCATCAGCACCGCGTTCAGGCAGGCTTCGGAGCTGTGCCGACAGGTCAGCTGTGCCTGGGCAAGCTGAGAAACCATCGGCGTTCTGCTGCAATGTGCGGCATTGCTGAGCATGACCTCGTTTTCCATGCATTCATCCTCCAGCCGCGCAAGCTCCAGCCGGATCTTTTGCTGCTCCGCCGACTGGCAGATCTGAATCCGGCTTTGTAGGTGCCCGTATGCCTTTTCCATCTCATACAGCTTGATGGTAAATAGTCCGTTAACCATCTGCTCCCTCCTTTCCGCACCTTACTTATATCACAACAAAAGAAGCTGCACCATTTGCAGCTTCCCTGATGTGTATGGACAGATTTTCGGTTTTGTAAGGCTGTCAGCTTTCCAGTGTGGCCCTTGCAGCCGTCAGCAGCCTGCACAGCTGCTGCGTCAGCTGATCAATGTCGGTATTTTCACCATTGCAGTGGGTGAGCAGCAGGTGCACGATGCCGCCGGAACAGAACTGCACCACCACATCCTCCTCCGCAGGATCAATAAATACCCTGGGAGCCTTTTTGCGGAAGATCGTCAGCAGGTAGGTATTCAGCGCCTGCAGGAAAACAGCCTCGATATGCTCTCGCTTCTGCGAATTTAATCCTCGCGCAACTGCTGCATGAGATTCAACTGCTGCCTCAACGAAAATACGGATGGCCTGCTCCTTTGTGGGCTGCTCCAGACTCTGCTTCAGCACCTGCTGCATCTTCCGTTCGATCGACCAGTCAATGACCTCGAAGATATCCCGAAAATGATAATAGAAGGTCTGCCTGGATATGCCGCAGGCATCCACCAGATCCTTGACGGTGATTTTGTCGATATTCCTGCGTTCCAGCAGCTGCAGGTATGTATCCGTGATCATGTTTTTCATTGCCGTCGGCATATTCAGCCCTCCTGTCCGGTCATGCTTGTAACGATATTTTACCGTGCATGTCGGCTGCTGTCTATGATTATCCGCATTTTTGTGAAGTTCACACGAAGTTTCGTTTCAGTTTAGAAAAAGCAGTAGGATAGATATGTCACTGATTGAGCTGTTCCCGCCGGGCGGACTGCTTGTCGGGAACACATGACGCAAAGGAGCATGAGAAGAATGGGCAACAACATTGAAAAAATCAACAAATTGGCGGAGAAGGGCAAGGTATCAAAGATCCTGCCCTACCTGAAGTCCAAGGACAAGGCCGCCCGTGTGGCAGCCATCCGGGCGCTGGGCAAATGCGGACACAATGAGGAAGCCATCAATAACCTGACCACCATGCTGATCACCACCACGGACAAGGAAGAGCGCATTGCCATTTATGACAGCCTTGGCGAGCTGGGCAAGGAGCAATCCTTCTTCCATATCAGCCACCATCTTGACAAGGAAAACGATCCCGATGTGGCTGCTGCCATGCGTAACGCCATGGCAAAGATCCGGCAACGCAAGGAATAACTCGCAGGAGGCAGAATTTGCCTCCTGCTTTGTCATCACCGGCCTTGTCTGTTTCGTTCCAGTTTAGAATTGCCCCTTATGCTGACGAAGCATCACATGCATACGGAAGGAGAACAGCATGCTTCGAATCATTACAGACAATGCATCAGACATTACGGTGGAGCAGGCCAAAGAATTGGATATCGATCTTGTTTTCGTGGAAATCACCTTTGAAGATGGTGAATGTCCGCAGCGCAGCACAGAGGACTTTGTCACTTTCTATCGGCGGCTGGAGAAATGCGACAAGCTGCCGGTCACCAGCCGCCCGTCTCCACAGGCATACCTGAATATTATTCAGGATGCAAAAGAAAAGGATGAGGAGGTTCTGATCCTGACGATCTCCGGCGGTCTTAGCGGCACGGTCGAATCTGCCCATGAGGCAAAACGGATGTCCGGCTATGACAGGGTCTGCATCGTTGATACCCATCAGGCGATCATTGCACAGCGCTTGTTGGTTGAGATGGCTGTGAGGCTGCGGGACGAAGGCTACTCTGCCCGGGAGATCGCCCGGCGCATTGAGCACAGCCGCGATAAGGTCGTCGTCTGCGGCGTGGTGGATACGCTGAAGTATCTGCGCAAAGGAGGACGGATTCCGGCAGGGTTGGCGGCGATCGGCTCCATCCTGAACATCAAGCCGGTGATCGTTCTGGAGGACACCAAGCTGAAAACCATGGGCAAAGCGCGCGGATACACGCAGGGTGTGAAGATGCTCTATCAGCGGATGAAGCAGGATCAATGCAGCAAGGCGTATCCGGTGTATTTCGGGTATACCACAAACCGGGAACTCGGACTGTCGCTGCTGCAGAAAACCAAGGAGACCTTCGGGCTGAATTGCGTGAAGCTGCATCCGGTGGGCGGGGTGATCGGCACCCACTGCGGTACTGACTGCGTAGCGATCGCCTACGTCAAGGGGCATTGATGCAGCGGAGGTAAGAATGGAGATCAGCATCGGTTTTCTCAGCTATGTGCTGCTATTCTTTGCCATGTCCTTCCTTGGATGGCTCATAGAGGTCGTGTGCAAGTACATTGAATTCCGTCGTTTCATCAACCGCGGTTTTCTGATCGGCCCCTACTGTCCGATTTATGGTGTTGGCTCGGTTCTGATGGTGCTGTTGCTGGAACGCTATGCCTCGGCTCCGCTGACTGTTTTTCTTCTGACAATGGTCGTTTGCGGCACATTGGAGTACATGACCAGCTACATCATGGAAAAGCTGTTCCATGCCCGCTGGTGGGACTACAGTCACCGTCGATTCAACATCGATGGTCGTGTTTGCGCCAGTACGCTGATCCCCTTTGGCATACTGGGAATGGTCCTGATTTATCTCATCAAGCCTGCGTTGTTCAGACTATTCCAGAGCATTCCGGCTCCGCTGCTTTTAATAGTAGCGATTCTGCTGTGTACTGTATTTGCTGCTGACACTGCCGTTTCTACAAATATTCTGCGCAATATCCGCAGCACCGCTGATCTGACCGGCGCAGATGACACAGAGAAGCTGACAAAAGCCGTCCGTGAACGGCTGTCCAGGCAAAACATGCTGTTCCGGCGCACATTGCGTGCATTCCCGTATGTCAGGATCTATAACAGCAGGCTGCTTGAGCAGATTCGCCGCAGACATGACAATGCTGCGAAACAAGCCAACCTGAGGCGCAAACAGCTTCATACCGATTTTATCCGGCTGGATCAGAAGCTTCGCAGCGAATTGAAAAAGAAGGGAGGCAGAAAATGAATATTTACGAAAGGCACCATACCATTCAGGCAAATGAATGCGACATGTTCTTGCTGTGGCGTCCGGGCGCTGTCATGGTAGCCATGCAGGAAACAGCCAGCGAGCACAGCAGCATCCTTGGCGTCGGGATGAAGGAAATGATTGAAAACGGTATTGCATGGGTGCTGTCGCGCGGGCGTGTCCAGATGCACCGGATGCCCCACTGCTCGGAGCGAATCACCATCCGGACATATCCTCTTGCACCACGGCATCTTTTCTGGCCGCGCGTCCACATATTCTTTGATGAGCAGGGCGTGGAGATCGGTCAGGCAGTCTGCCTGTGGCTTGTTATGGACATGACGGATCGCCGGGCAGTAAAGAACAGCTATGTCGAAAGTCGGATGCCGCTCAATCGAGAACTGAGCTGCAGCATCGGAATGCCCGCAACCGTTTATCCGATTGATGCCCCCTGTGTGAAAAGGCTTCTGGAGCCTCAGTTCACAGATGCCGATTGCCTGGGGCATGTGAACAACACCCGCTATCTGGACTGGTGCTGCAATGCCCTGGGATATCCGGTCATGAAGGACTATTATCTATCCTCATTCGACATCAACTACACAGCGGAAACGAGACTCAATGAGCAGTTGACGACCACCCTGTGCCTGCATGGGGATCGCTTCAGCTACACCGGCTGCATGGGCGATACACAGCGCTTTGCCATCAGCGGCAGGCTGTCGCCGCGCGATGCTGTGAAGTAGCACAACACGAATGAACCCTGTGACGACGAGATATTTACCACGCCCCAAATATTGACGGCAGACCGACTGATATTTCTGCCTTCAGACGAAAAAAAGGAGTGTTCCTAATGACAAAATACTTTGAAAATCGTTTGTCAGCCTGCAATGTGATTGCGGCGATCCTGATGGTTGTTCTGCTCATTCTCCAATTTACACCCTTCTGGCAGTATGGAGAAAACCAGACGGCCTCCGTTCAGGGGTACATCTGGTTTCCTTCTGATCAGCAGGATCTTGAAACCTATTTCCTTGATACCACAGGTATCTCCTATGATGTCAACGATGTGTTGATGCCCCCGATCCTTATGCTTATTGTTGGTATTATCGGTGTCGTTCTGTGTCTCTCCAGGTCTGACAGGGCCTGGACAGCCGTGTGTCCGATCGCTTGCGGCGGCCTTACCCTTTGGGGCTTCCTGACTAACGCGGTGCTCCGGCTTGGCTGCACCTGGCTGCTTCAACTCCTGATTGGCAGTATGCTTCTGATCATTGGATGCCTGATGCTCTGCTGGAAGATGAAGGATCTGCGTAGCTGAGGTTAAGCAGTTTCATGCAAAGACTACTCGCATAGGGATGCTTATGGCAGAGATAACAGACCTTCCGTTTAGCGACACTTATTCAGACGCTTCTTTCAGCGTCAAAGGTACCATGCAATACAGCCAGAGCTGTTCAGCATCCAGTATCTCTCGTAAGCAGACAGGCATCGTTAATGTAGATGCCCTATCACAGCAGGCGTTGCTGAGAAATTATCTCTGTGAAGGCGAACACAGTGCGTGTGTGACCCGGCATGTCTGTGAATGCCTGAATGTATGCAGGTACGGTCAGCGGTATCTGCAAACAATCAAAGAGGCGATCTCAGATTCAGAATGCTCAGCGAAATGTGACATACAGCATATTCGAGATTAATTGTGCTTATTCAGACTGCAAAAGTTTGTCCTGCTTACCGTGCATACCGATTCTGCGATGTCCTCTTGGTATCCTGAATATAGGGATGGGCAAAAGTCTTGGAACAAGCGGCACAGAATACTACTGTATCAAGATGCAGAACGACGTTTTCTTCGAATTTGAATTCGATGGTCCGGATCTACAGATTTAGTCCTTACCAAGCGTGGTTGCAAGTCATGGTTCATGGAAAAAAGGTGCACAGACATCATGCTGTGCGCCTTTTTGATTTCGGATAAATTTGTCCTTGACAAATCACATTCCAGGGCGCAGGTCTTTTCAAATTCCCTTTATGCCAGCACCCGGTCGCACACGCCCTCTACCAGAATACGCAATGCAGCAGGAAAGCCATCGCCCACATCCGGCTTGAACACCAACGACATCACCGTCAGCCACAGGACGGAGGCGGCTTCGTCCAGCCCTACCTTCAGCGCTACATTGTTTTTCAGAAACAGCCGCCGGATGCGCTCATGATCACTGATGTAATGCTTGTGCATCAGGTCTTCCGGTACGCCGGCCAGCAAGGAGGAAAGCTCCCTGCGGATAAACGATACCAGATGGTACCGGTCTGCTGCTTTGCAGACCTGATAAAGGGCCAGCATAGCCCGCTCCCGTATGGGCAGGGTATTGTCTGTGAACACCTGCTCCGCATCGCCGTAGATCTCGTCCTGAATGCCTTCCAGCGTGTGCAGGAACAAGTGCTCCTTGCTCTTGTAGAAATGATAGAATGCACCCTTGCTGATGCCGGCCTCCCGGGCCAGTTCATCCACGGTGCAGGCCTTCATGCCTGTGCCGGTAAGCCGTTTGCGGGCTGCTTCCAGCAAACGCTGCTGAATGCTATCCCGCTGGGCTTGGGTAAACGCTGTTGCCACGACGCAACCTCCCTTATTCGCCGCTGAGCCAGATGGTCACATTCATGCCGGGAGCTGCCTCAAATCCAGCCGTGAAGGTGAGCACCACATCATAGTATACCGCATTCTGCCTGGCAACGCCCATGCTGGCAATCTCAGTGACCATACCGGTGACTGTTTTGCCCGGGTAGCGGTCAAAGACCATGTTCAGGCTGTCGCCCACGGCGATCCGGTCCAGATCCACCTCATCCACCTGCGCTACAACTTCCAGTGCGCTCAGGTCGTGTACACTGCAAAGCAGCTGACCCTTGTACACCTGCTGACCAGTTGTAAGGTACCCGATCTCCAATGCTCCACCTACAGGGGCGGTGATCTCTGCGCCGGTCACATCCGGCTCCGCATCGGGGGAGACTGTCTCAAATAGCAGCTGCCCCTTGCGGATACGCTCACCCTGCTGCACATAGACTTTCAATACCCGCCCGGATGCCATCAAAGGCAGATCGGCCTGACGAGTCACCTTGCCTTTGCCCAGCTTGGTTTTGGTGCCCATGTTTTCATCGCTGAATACCTCCACTTCGTCCTCGTCATCAAAGAGGCCGGAGGTCAGCTCCACAGTATAGTTTTCGCCATCCACTGCAATGATGCGTCCCTTGCCCTTGTTATCCTCATCATCGCTCTGGCGCAGGTACACCGGCGCACCGGCGTGCACCACCGGCTCGCCATCCTCATCGTAGGCATCGGCGGTATCGGCGAGGATGATCTGTTCAGTGGCCCGGGTCATGGTGCCGATGCAGCCGTAGAGCATCTGTACATCCTCACACAGGTCGCCTTCCTGTGCAAACACAGCCTGCATGGTGCCATCGGCAGGAGCATATACCTTCTGGGTCTGCATCACAAAGAGAACCTCATCCGCTTCCACCCGGTCGCCATAGGCCCAGTCAAAGGGCAGCAGAACGCCGCTGAAAGGAGCTGTCAACTGCTCCACATTCCCGGAACGAACCACACCATTGGCGGTCACCTCCTCTGCAGCCAAGGCGGGGGCAGCCATAAACATCATCATAGCCAGCAAAAGGGCCATCGTCTTTTTCATACTCTTTATCCTCCTTATTCCACGCTCTTGAGGGCTTCCACCATATCAATGGTTTTCACCTTGCGGGTGAGCAGTTTGGTAATCAGCCATGAGAACAGATAGGTGACCACGCAGGCGATCGCGTAGGACGGCAGCTTCACCGTGGAGGCGAACACCATGGTATCGCTCTCTGCCAGTTTCAGCACCAATCCCGTCAGAAACCGTCCCGGCCACAGGGCACACAGAATGCCCAAACCGGTGAGCAGGTTGTTTTCCGTGGTAATGAGCCGCCGAATTTCCTTCTGATGATAGCCCAGCACCTTGAGGGTGGCATATTCCCGGCTGCGCTCCATAAAGTTGAGCAAGCCCATGTTATACAGCACCACAAACGCCAGCCCCAGCGCCGCTGCGCTCATCAGGCCGAAAATCTGGCTCAGGCTGTCCAGAATCTTCAGGGTATCCTGCCCCTGCTCGGTGGGGTAGAGCAACTCATCCAGCTCGTCCAGATCCTTCAGGTAGCGCAGGCCCGCTTCGGTGGGGTTCTTCACATGCAAAGCAGTGGGAACGAAACCGCCTTTGTTCTGTTCCTCCCACAGGGTCCGGCTCATGTAAACATTCTGTCCCACCGTTACGCTGGCGATGGACTCCACATAGGTATGGATGGGTTCATCATCACCCGTCAGCCACAGCTGGATGGGATCACCCACGCCAATGTGCAGCACCTCCGCCATCTTCTGGGTGACCATCACGCCATCCACGGGCATGGGCATCCACGTTTCCCCGGGGCCGAAGTTCATCAGCTGCTGGTCGTCCTCCATAATACTCATGACAATGGTGCGGGAATCGGTACCGCTGCGAGCGCTGACGGTCATATCCATCACGGCCTCTGTGCGCTCGGCATCCACCCGCTTGCGGTAGGCATCCGCTTCTCCGGCGGAACCAGTGAGGCCCGCCCGGACGGTGTACTGCACCGTGCCCCGGTAATACTTATCCACAAAGAACTGTACGCTGTCCTGCAAACCCAGCGAGGTGATCAGCAAGGCGGTGCACATGAATACGCCCATGAAACTCATCAGGGTGCGCACCTTGTTGCGCAGCAGATTGCGCACCACCATTTTTCCGTTGAAACCCAACCGGTTCCACAGGGCTGTCCAGCGTTCCAACAAAAGCCGCTTGCCCGCTTTGGGCGGCTTGGGCCGAAGCAGGGAGGCCGTCTGTTCCTTGGCATTGCTTCGGTAGGTTTTGTAGCAAATGCCCACCGCCAGCGCCACACACAGCACGCAGGCACCGATCTGCCCGGGGGACACAGGAGCCTGAATGCGGTACGGCAGAGAGAACTGCACCTCCTCAAGCACCCAGAGCAGATCCGGCAGGGTCAACCGCCCTACCACCAGCCCCAGCACCGAACCGATCAGGGAGGGGTACAGGGCATAGCTGAGATAGTGCCGGAGCATCTGACCATCCCGATAGCCTAAGGCCTTGAGGGTGCCCATCTGCACCCGCTGGTTTTCCAGCATGCGGGTGATGGTGGTGAGCACGATCAGCGCAGCGATGAAATACGCCAGCAGCGGGAACAGATAGCTCAGGTTGCGGAACATATCCACATCTTTTTGTACGCCATGGGTGGCGGTGTGGGAGGCATGGTCGATGATCAAGGCCTCCGGATAGGCTTCGGAGATAGAAACTTTGACAGCTTCCTCGTCCGCACCCTCGGATAGTTCAACAACCACGCTGCTCAGGGGCAGCATGGGGATGCTGTCATGATTCACAATAATAAATCCATAAGTGCTGGGATCCTTGACCACATTCTTGCTCAGAGCCACATATTCCGGGCTCAGGCAGGTGCCCCGAATAATATAACGCCACGTCTGTCCCTGCCACTTGAGCCCGATGCTGTCGCCGGGATGTAAATTGTTGGCTTTGGCAAAGGCATCATCCAGCAGGCAGCCCCGCAGGTCGTTGTCTGCAAGGGGTTCACCCTCATACATCAGCGGTATGTTGATCTCACTGGGCCGATCTACCGCTGTCACCATCAGGCTGGAATCGTTGTCAAGATCAGTATCCATATTCACAGTGGCCCGGGCCTGCAGTCGTTCCACCCCATCAGTCAGTTCGATGGTTTTCAGCGTCTGCCTGTCCACTGGTTGCAGAGTGACCCACAGGTCAGCCAGATTCTGCTCCTCAAAATAGGTGTTTGCAGACAGGTCGATCATGCGCCACGCAGCATCCAGACCGCTGAACAGCCATGTGCCCAGTGCACAGAGCAGGATCACCGCCAGAAACTGCATCCGGTTTTTCCATATATCCCGGATCAGTTTGCGGGAAAGAGCATTCCTTACCATGCGATCTCCTCCACAGAAGCCGGGTGTTCGTTCAGCTCCACTGAGTCGATACGGCCGCTCTTCATGCGGATGACCCGGTTGGCCAGCGGCGCAATCGCCGCATTATGGGTGATGATGGCTACCGTGGTGCCGTAGCGCTGGCTTACTTCCTTGAGTAGGGCCAGCACCTGTAAACCGGTCTTGGAGTCCAGCGCGCCGGTGGGTTCGTCACACAGGAGCAGCGCAGGATTTTTACAAAGAGCGCGGGCGATGGAAACACGCTGCTGTTCACCGCCGGACAGTTGAGCCGGGAAGTTCTGCATGCGTTCCTCCAAGCCAACCTGTTTCAGCACCTGCGCCGGGTCCAGCGCATCCTTGCACACCTGACGGGCCAGTTCCACGTTTTCCAGTGCGGTCAAATTGGGCATCAGGTTATAGAACTGGAACACAAAGCCCACATCCGTGCGGCGGTACTCCGTCAGTTCCTTGCCGCTGAGCCGGGTGATCTCCTTACCGTCCACCATGATCCTGCCACCGGTGACCTTATCCATGCCGCCCAGCAGGTTGAGCACCGTGGTCTTGCCAGCGCCGCTGGGGCCCAGCACTACGCACAGCTCGCCTTTTTCGATCTCGAAGCTCACCTGATCCGCTGCCAGAACGCTGACACTGCCCATGCGGTATTCCTTAGTAACATTCTCAAATGAAATATAGCTCACAGTCAATCCTTTCCGGGCGGCGGTCGATGACCTGTGACCAAAACCGCCCTTACGGTCACAGCGTATCAAAAAGAGAACGGCCCGTCAATGATTCCGGCAGGGAAGCCGGAGATTTTACAGGCAGTTCATATTTGTTTTTATGGAAACAGATGAAGGCTGAGACGGTGGTATGATTGAGATTCTGTGTGGGGAAATGATGTGCAAAAAAGCCCCGCTGTCCACAGAGTGTGAAATCTGCAGAAAGCGGGGCTTGAGGTTGATACTTTACTGTAATTCATCGTGTTGGCGGTGCGCCTTGTTGTGTATTTCGCTGTGACCGGATGTTATGATCTGCTTGGCAGTCTGCTCCATAAGAGTAGCTATGTCTTTTTCATTCTGAGCTTTTTCCATTGTTTCATACAGAGAGGACTTACCGTTTTCGGCTGGGCTGGACAGCGCATCCGGAATGACTTTTCGTACCCAGTAACGTACAGTTTTCAGCTCGTCCAATTCAGCTTGCACTGCGTCAACATCAGGCCGCAGAGCCTCAATTTCCTGTTCAAGCTGTGCCTTCTCTGCCCGTAGTGATTTGCGGTCAATGGGATGAGACAGCCCGAACTTATGCAGCAGCCGCTGGGCTTTCTTGTATTGTTCCAGCTCGTCGGCATGTGTTGTGACGAACCGTTCCTTTGCACTCTTCCAGCGAATGTAGCTGTATTCGCTGTACACCGGCTGCAAGTCATGTACGGTCTTATCTGCGTTCAATAGCGCATCAATGTCCCGAATACGCTGCTCTTTGCTGCGCACTTCCTTACGCAGCTCATTCATGCGTTCGTTGGTACGAGACAGGTATTCACCAAGGGCATGCACCGTATCAAGCTCCCGTTCTTTCAGGAAAGAGATGGCATTGAGAATCGCCTGCAAGTCCTTCAGCGAAGCTTTCGTCTGTGCCCGATGATTCCAGAACTCCCGGTCAGCTTTGCGCAGTTCCAGATAGCTGAGCAGCACTTCACCAAGGTTGTAATCATCTGGATTGGAGATGGTTTCGTGCCGAGACAGCGTTTCCTTAATGCCTTGCAGCCACTCACCCAAAGCAGCAATCGTCTTCTGTAAACCACGGATAAGGGTATTCACATGTTTGATCTCCCGGTTACGCTCGCCACGAGTAGTGGCAATACCTTTGCGCTCCATCGCAGCCGCTTCCGTTCCAAGATGAATCTGTGGTTCCAGATCGGTGATGCCCTGACGCTCGTAGGATCGCATATCAATACGCTCAGTCCGACCAGCAGCTTCCAGCGCATTGTTCTGGGCTATCTCCCATTCGTGTCGCCAGATTTCAGCGTATTTCTGGTCGTTCCAATCGACGGTATCCATGCGTTCCCGCAGCCATTTGCCATTGGTTCCACGGATGCGATCACCGTTTTCATCCAGCACATAGGCCGTCTTTGTTTTGGGAAGCCAGCGTCCATTTTCATCCATGGCGCGCATGGTCAGCATCAGGTGAACATGAGGATTGCCGTTTCCTGAGTCATGGTAGTACAGATCACAGATCATGCCTTTGTCTACAAATTGCTTGGCACAATACTCACGGATCAGGGCAAGATTCTGTTCAAAGGTCAATTCCCTTGGCAGAGTGATGGTGAAGCGTCTTGCGGTTTGGGCTTTGCTGCTTTTCTCAGCAGCGTCCACCGCATTCCATAGAGTCTGCCGGTCGGCATACTTCGGTGGTGCGTTGGATGGCAGCATCACCTCCGTATATCGTACACGCTTCGGATCACTATGCGGGTACTTCCATTCGTGGTCATACTCGGAATAGAGCTTCTGTCCGAGATAATAAGAAGCACCAGCCATGGCAGATTGGTTCTTGCCACGGCTGGTGATGGTTATTGAAAAATGAGGACAGGGGATGGAATCCTCTCCTTTCTTCAGCGCCGCAGCGCTGTCATGGTGGGTAGCCGATGAAATCGACGCAGGGAGGACTTGCCTCCCTGATGCTGGCAGAGGGGAAATCCCCTCTGCCAGCGGGCTGCATGCAATGCCTCTCAGGGAGCGCAATGCACGGGCACCGTGCGTATAATTGCGCCCTCACACAGTGAGGGGTCAGCTTGTCTGAACATCGGTGCTCCGGATAGGTGCCCGTTTGTCCCCGGACATTGCAGTACTCAACAGTTCCTCCACTGTGCCATTGGCATCCCCTCGACGGATCGCCAGCATCTCATTGACAATCTTCTGGACACCGCCAAAGCTGAACACATAGTTCAGTAATCGCTTCACATCGTCATCGGTCAGCAGCTCAGCTTTATCCCCAAGGTGATGGGTCAGTTCGCCGCCACGGAAGTAGATATGGGCATTTCTTTCCCGGCGGGCAGCCTCGCTGATCTGTTTGTGCAGCTCTTTGATGAGGGCATTCTTTTCGTCTCGTTCCCGCAGAGCTTTGGCTTCTGCAGCACGGAGTTCATCTACGGTTTTGTTCTTTCTTCTGCTCATTGTGATTCCTCCTTTTCATTATCTGGTTTTGGTTGGGTGTGACTTTGCTGCCCCGAATCAAGCAACACGAGATGGCTGATTCGGGGCGGCCGGGCTGGAGCTGTTTTCTTTTGAGGACGCTTGCTGAGCAGCATCGGCTTCGAAGAAAGCCTGCATCCTGGGGAGAAGACAACGTGCGATTCGTTCGATGGCATGATCCGGAATGCGCATCTCACTGTTCGTGATGGGATGGTTCTCCTGCATGAAACTCCTTTCTGCCTGCCGCTTGGGCAAGCGAATTGTGTTGTTCCATTGCAAACAAAAAGACCGCATTGCTGCGGCCTGTCTGAACGGAACGGATGATGAAATCATCTGTGTGAATATACGGAGAAAAACAGGAGAACCGAGATGTGGACGCAGGATTGCAAGGCATCTGCGAGAACCCAAGAGCTGGTTGCAAAAATGCAACTATATTTTTGTCAACGGGTCGAAAAAACGAAAAGTATGTCGTTTTGGTTGACAGCAAATGCAATCAGCTATAGAATATATATCAGAACATATGTTCTGATATGATTTGTGCAGGAGGTGCTGAAATGACCCAGCAATGGCTTCCGGGGGACATCCGGGATAGAATACGCGACCTGTACCGTGCAGCAGGGATGAAACAATCCGACTTGGCAGGCGCTATTGGTATCGACAAAAGCACCCTCAGCCGTTTCATGACAGGGAAGACCGATAAGCTATCCGACAGCAACATCCAAAAGATTGCGCAGTACTTTAAGGTCTCCACCGATTTTCTGCTGGGCATCACAGAGGTTTCGGATCGGAAAAACTATGATGTTGGTGAACTGGGACTCACAACACAGGCAGCACGAAATCTGTTCACCCGGAAGGTCGATCCGGGGATCGTATGCGAGCTGTTGGAACATCCCCGTTTTGCAGATCTGACCCACATGATTGCAGCCTACAAAGAGGAACTGTTTTCATCCGGCGTTGCCGTTCAGAATCAGATGCTCAGTTTTCTGAGTGGCATGGTTCTCGCACAGGGAAAGCTGCATCCGGAGGATCAGAATGCAGCACAAGATACAGCAGGTTTACTGCAATCCTTCCGTCAGCCGCTTCACTTAGCAGAAACGGACGGCATTCAGCAAACATTCATGCAGATTCTTCGGGATATGAAAGCAAGCGGAACGGAGAATGTCAAACAAACGGCTGCTCTCACCAAGGCCTCCATGCAGCAGATCACCGAAACCATGGGCAAGGGCGAGAATGCAATCGACCTCCATACTGTCTCACCTGAGCAGATCATCGGCGGCATCATGGGCGCTATGAAGCTGCCGGATGTACCAGAAAAATATCATGCCTCAATGATTGCTGCCATGCAGCAATTCCAGCTGGGCTTGCTTCAATACTTCACTGTTCTGGAACAGATCAGGCACGACGAAGGAATCGGCAATGACCAATGAGGAACTGTGCATTGCCTGTCAGGCAGGAGAGACAAATGCTACGGAGGAACTCATAGCAGTCAACTTCCCTTTCATTCGTTCGGTTGCTCTGGGCTTTGAAAGAGCTTTTCCGGGACTGTGGTTGGATGCGGATGATTTCACACAGGAAGGTGCGCTGGCGTTGCTGCGTGCTGTGCAGTACTTTGATCCTGATGCTGGGGCGGGCTTTCTGACTTATGCAGCATCAGCGATCCGCAACGGCATCCGAGATTCAATTCGTGCTGCACGTCGAAACGTGCAGTCGGCACAAGGGAACGTAACATATTCAGATCAGCAATCAGGTACTCAAAGCCAACGTGGATTCGCTTCCTTGAGAACAGCCAGTCATGCGAACGATCCGGAGCATCTGTACCTGAGAAAAGAGCTGTTTCAGCAGCTTTATGCCACGATGCAATCCCTGCCCAAACGTGAACAGGTCTGGCTCAGAATGAGGTTTGGATTTGACGATTGCGAACCGATGTCATTGGCTGAAACTGCCAGACAGTTTCAAATGAGTATCAGTCGGGCAAAGCGATTGGAACAGCAGGCAATCACTCATATGAGAAGCAGTCGCTTGCTTGAAAAAGATGCCAATTGACACCCCTAAACAGCTGTGGTATTATTATCCCACAAGGAGGTGCAACCCATGAGTCAATGTATTCCCATCCGTGATTTGAAAGACACCACAAACATTTCCCAGATGTGTCATGCCAGCAAGGAGCCGATCACCATCACCAAAAATGGCTACGAAGACATGGTGATTATGAGCGCAGAGGTGTACAACCGCATTCGTCTGTACAGCGTATATGAAAAACTGGTGGAAGCGGAAAACGACATTGCCGAGGGAAAAGTGACTGACGCATTTTCTGCCATGAGCGCTATGAGGAGCAAGTATGGCTTATAACGTTAAGATCACCGCATCGGCAGAGAAGGATCTGGATGAGATTCTTACCTACATTGTGGAGGAATTAAGTAATCCACAGGCAGCCGGGCATCTGCTGGATGAAATCACCAAGACCTTTCATGTGCTTGCGGAGAATCCCATGGTCTATCCGGCATGCACTCAGCCATTGTTGCAACGATTCCGGAGAATTGTGGTCATGCGGTATGTGATCATCTACCGGGTTGACGATACCACCGTTTATGTGGAACGTCTGTTCAGCCAGCTGGAGGATTATGTGCACAAGCTGTAATCAGCCATATGAAGCAGATGGGAGGTGAAGACTATGACTGGCGTGATTTATGCCCGCTATTCTTCGGATAATCAACGTGAAGAAAGTATCGAAGGTCAGCTGCGTGAATGCATGGCTTATGCAGAGCGCAACGGGATCACGGTGATCGGCAACTATATCGACCGTGCCATGTCCGCAAGAACGGCAGACCGCCCAGACTTTCAGCGGATGATCAACGACAGCGAGAAAAAGCTGTTTGATGTGATCATTGTATGGAAGCTTGATCGCTTCTCCCGTGACCGCTACGACAGCGCCACCTACAAGCATATTCTGAAAAAGAATGGCGTGAAGGTGATCTCTGCCACAGAAAACATCGCCGACAGCCCCGAGGGCATTCTTCTGGAATCGTTGCTGGAGGGTTTGTCCGAATATTACTCTGCGGAACTTGCGGTAAAGATTCAGCGCGGCCAGACAGAAAACGCACTCAAAGGCAGAAACAATGGCGGAACGATCCCGATGGGCTTCCGCCGTGGCGCGGACGGCGTATTGGAGCTTGATCCTGCCACTGCTCCCATTGTTCAGGAAATCTTTCGGCGTTATGACAACGGCGAATCGCTCACAAGCATAGTAGATTATCTGAACAAGCAGGGTGTTCGCACTTCCAAGGGGAAGCCCTTCCGCATCGGCAGCATGGAAACCGTGCTGAAAAACCGGAAGTATATCGGTGAATATCGCTATGGTCAGATCGTCATCCCCGGCAAGCTGCCTGTCATTATTGACGAAGCGCAATTCAACCGAGTACAGCAGCGGATGGAAGCCAACCGCCGTGCCCCCGCAAGAGCGAAAGCCACGGAGGAATATCTTCTGACCACCAAATTGTTCTGCGGCAAATGCGGACGAATGCTGGCGGGTGAAAGCGGACGGAGCAACAATGGCGATGTGTACCATTACTACAAATGCGGCGGCGCCAAGCGCAAGCTGGGCTGCAATCTGAAAGCGCTCAAAAAGCATTGGATCGAACGGGCTGTGGTGCAGACAACGGTATCACGCGTCATGAACGACGAGGTGATCAGTCGCATTGCCGATGCGATCATTGCTTTGCAGGATCAGGAAAATACGATGCTTCCCACGCTTCGCCAGCAGTTGAAGGAATGCGAAAAGGCCATTGAGAACATGCTGAGCGCCATCGAAGCCGGCATCATTACGCCTTCCACCAAGAAGCGGCTGGAAGAACTGGAAGCCCGCCGGGAGGAACTGAACATCAGCATCCTGCAGGAAAAGCTGGGAAAGCCCAAGTTCACCAAGGAACAAATTGTTGGATGGATCGAACGATTCAAATATGGCGATCCCAACGATCTGGAATATCAGAAGCAGATCATCGATGTTTTTGTTAACAGCATCTATGTGTTTGAAGACAAACTGGTGATGACCTATAACTACAAAGACGAATCGGAGACAATTTCTCTGGAGGATGTCCAGCAGGTTTTCGGTTCGGATATTGCCGGTAGTGCTCCACCAAAGAAAAAGGTCATCCGCAAGGATGGCCTTTTTCTTTGGTGATTCCTCTACCGGAGCCGGAACCGGTGTGTCCCATCGATGTGCCCCCGGCACATCGATGGGGCGCGGAGCCGAAGCGCCGCCTGTGGCGGATGAAGCGAGGCGGAAGCGTGGTGAGCAAAGGAGACCGGCATGCGGCAGCGTGCCGGACGACTATTGCGAACCTGACCGAGCGCAGCGAGACCACTGGTTCGAGTCCAGTAAGCACCACCAAAGAAAAGACCATCCGTCAGTGAGGGTGACAGAAAGGAAGGTTTTATCCTTCCAGTAATATCATGGCTGCGTCTCGTTTGTGGTGAATAATGGCGGTTGTGACGAAAGGAAAAAACTTCGCCATAACCGCTCTTTTCATTGAGAAAGAAACTGCCGACATGAAGCATGGGCACGAAGCCAGCCTGAGCTTGACAGACAATGGGTAAGGTGTATAATAATTTCATCATATGAAGGAGGTGAGCGGTATGGTTGTTGTATTTGTCCGGAAAGGAGCGATCTGCCGTTCACGGGAGGCTGCATAAGGCAGCACAGTCTTCTGTGAAGGGAGAAATTCAGTATGCTCTATTACCGGAGCATACTTTTTTGTTGCCAAAAA
>JAFXBE010000012.1 GCA_017516765.1 Clostridia bacterium
CTCCCCGGGCGGCAAACGGCGATAGGAACCCCTTGCTACGCAAGGGTTCCGAAACCACCGTACACGCCGCTGGTTTCGGATTGACAATCGGAGGGCTGCGGCCCTCCGATACCTCTGGGACTTCTTTGACAGTCTGAAGCCAAGGTGTTTCGTTTGGTGAAACACCTTGGCTTTTTTCTTAACCGTATACCGGAGATGCACCCCGGCGATCGCCCGGCATCAGCCCAGCAGACCGCCCAGTACATCGCCCAGAGAACCGGCCAGAGAATCGTCCTGATCCTTGAGCACCTTCATGGCGCGCTTCTTGTTGTCGCTGGTCGCTTCGCGGTAAGCCTCCACCAGCTTGCGCTCGGTGGCGGTAACCTGCATGGAGGTCTTCTTGGCGGTGCTGGTCTTCTTGGCAGTGGTCTTCTTCTCGGTGGTCTTCTTGGAAGAAGTGGTCTTCTTGGCGGTGGTCTTCTTGGTGGTGGTGCCCTTGGCGGCATTGATGAGGGAAGCCTGGGTTACGCCGCAGGCCTTGGCGATCTTCTTGAGGTTGGCCTGAGACAGCTCCGCTTCGCCGCGCTCTGCCTTGCTGATATCGCTGGCGGACACACCTGCCAGCTTGCGGGCCAGTTCTTCCTGCGTAAAGCCTGCTGCGGTGCGGGCTTCTTTGATCAAGGTACCGACTTTCTTAGCCATTTGAACGATCTCCTTTGTATTGAAATACAGAGTACGTGCTTTCAGTATACATTCTTTTACACATTGCGTCAACATGGGCGAAAAACCGTTTCGGATGCGCCCTCCTCACAACTCGATCCAGAAACGCTTGACCATATGATCCTCCACCGGCACGCTGTTTTCATATACGCCGCCGTTCTTGAGGATGGTCTTTTCGCTGGCGGTGTTGCCTTCGCTGCAGGTGACCAGCACCCGGGAAATGCCCAAATTACGGGCGTTCTCCAAATCGAGTTGCAGCATACGGGTAGCATAGCCCTTGCGCCGATGATCCGGGTGCACCGAATAGCCGATATGCCCGCCCCAGGTGCCAAGCACCGGATGATCGATGTGGTGGCGCATATCGATCATCCCCACCAGCCGGTTATCGGCATTGCGCACCGCCAGATAACAGTCCGCAGGCACATACCCCTCCGGGCAGGTGGCAGGGTCGCTCATGGCAAGGGTTTGGGAAAGCCATTCTTCAAAAGTATCGCAATCCAGCAGCGAGCCGCAGCCGCCACTGTCCTCCCGGGTTTCCATAAAACGCGCCCGGTATTCCCAGATCTGCTCCCGGTAGCTTTCGTCGGGTGTCACCAGACGGATCTCGTCCATACTCATCTCCCCTTTGGTTCTTGCTGTATCTTTCCTGTCAGGGGGTTTCTTCCTTTGCGGCAGGAGCCCTGCGGATGGAAAACAGGGCAGAGCCCAAGCCGGTGCCCATGACGATCATCAAAATCAGGCTCATGGCGTGGGCGGCCAGGTTGGCCCCCTGCATCATATTCCCCTGCCCCAGCGCACTCATGGAGCGGAACAGACCGATGCCCGGCACCAGCGGCAGAATAGCGATGGTGACAAAGACGGTGGAGATCATATGCAGCTTTCGGGCTGCCAGCTGCCCCAGCACCGCTGCCAGCAGCGCGCCCACAAACATGGCGGGCAGTTCCGACCCTGTTAATTGAAAAATGAGCCAATATGCGGTATACCCCAGTGCACCGATGGCAGAGCCGCAAAGGATGCCCTTACGGGGCGCATGCAGCAGGGCGCCAAAACCTGCCGCCCCCAGAAAACCGGATATCATTGCTCTGAGCAGACCTGTCAGCATTACAGCAGCCCTCCGATCCAGCGAAAGATCTCCGTACCCATCAGCGCACCGCCGGCTACCAGCGCAGCCGTAAGCAGTGCGCGGGCGGCGTGTGCCGTGCCGGATACCATATCGCCGCGCACCACATCCAGCACCGCGTTGGTCATGCTGAGCCCGGGCACCAGCGGCATCAGCGCACCGGCGACCATGGCATCCACCAGCCCCAGCCCGGTAAGCTGATGAAACAGCATAGGCAGCAAAGAGGACAATGCGCTGCCCAGCACCAGCTTGGCCATATTGCCCGTCTTGACCGGCAGCAGCCAGGGGATCATCTGGGTAAGGGCGGCGCACAGGGCGCTGATGAGCATTTCCCAGAGGTTGCCCTCAAACATCAGTGCAAAGCCAAATGCGGTCAATGCCGCGGTAAGAGGCTGATGCCAGCGGGAGAAGACCCCCGGCACCGCCAGCTTGTTCAGCTCGTCCAGCAGTTCTTCCTCGCTCAATTGCCCCCCGCTCAGTCTGCGGCTGAGCTGATTAACGGCATCCACACGCCCCAGATCGGTATCCCGTCCGCGCATGCGGCATACGGTGGTGCGCCGCTCCCCCATATCGTCTGTGAAGGAAATAAACAGACCGCTGGGTACGCCGAATGCATCCGGCTCCGCAAGCCCCATGCTCTGCGCCATACGTACCACCGTATCCTCCGCCCGGTACGTTTCCCCGCCGTACTCCAGAATGATCCGCCCGGCAAGGGTGAGCGCCTTCATTCGTCCTGCCGTATTCATGAACGCTGCCTCCACGTGAGTTTTCACCTGTAGTATGGAATTTACAGGCGTTTTAAGCATGAATGTTTCTTGTCTATTTCAAAACCATTGTTCCGATAGAAGTTCAATGTGCTTTCCTTGTTTGAGCCCGTTTCAAGAAACGCTTTGTAGCACCCGCGTTCTCTTGCGATTTCTGTTGCCCTTTGCAACAATGCAGATGCATAACCGTTATTTCTGTACTCCGCATGAGTCACCACGTTTTCGATGACGGCAAAGGGTCTGACATTGTGTGTCAGGCTTTCGACAATCGCCATTTGGACAGACGAAACAACCCTGCCTTCTTCCTCCAGTACCAACAGGTACATGTTTTCATCTTTCTCAAATTTTGCAATAAGGTTTTGCCAGACGATCATATCCTGCTCTTCCTGCGGTGGATACTGTGTCAAATGCTCAAAATACAATTCCTTCAAACGGCTCGCATCCGTGCTTTTGGCTTTCCTGATGATCAAGATGTACCTCCGTTATCTGCAGAAACACCGTTTCGTTTACCCCTGCGCCACCCACTGCTTCCAGGCCTCCTCATCCGCACCCACGGTGGCTTTGGTGCCGTTGCGCACAATGGGGCTGATGAGCGCGGAGGGATCGCTCAGCAGCTCGTCGATGATCAGGCTGTCGGTGGTCATGTGGGCTACGGGACGTTCCAAGGCTTTCTTGCCCTCCCTGTCCACCAGCGCACGGGCGCTGCCCGCTGCACGGATAAAGACCTCCAGCTCTTTTCTGCCCAGCTTGTGCTTCTTCAGATCCACGATCTGGTAAGAAATGCGGCGTTCTTTGAAGAAACGCTCTGCCTTGAGCACGTCTGGGTTTTTCTTGTTTACATAGATCTGGATATTCATGGGTTGCTCCTCTTCAGCTTTTTGCGCACGTCGCTGCCGGTGAACACCAGCCTGCGCCAGCTGCTTTCGTCCAACAGGCGGGAGGCGATGCGCTCGGTATACCGATCCTTGAACTCCGCCATGGTCAGGTTGGTGGAGATCACGGTATGGCGGCGGCGAAGCTGCCTTTCGTTGATCAGATTGAACAGCTGCTCGATGGTGATGTTCTGCAGCATGGGTTCGGTGCCCAGATCGTCGATGAGCAGAATGGGGGCATTCATCATTTCGGACAGTTTTTCGCTGTTGTTTTCAAAATAGGCCTGCCGCGCCACCTCCAGCAGATGGTAGGCGCTGGTGTAGACCGGCATAATGTCCCTTTCCACCAGCCGATGGGCAATGGCATGGAGCAGGTAGGTCTTGCCTAGACCGCTCTTGCCGGAAAGCAGCAGATTGGGGGTGGCGGTATCGGGGAAGCTGTCGGCATAAGCCAGACAGGTTTTCCGTGCCAGCAATGCCCGCTGCCGCTGACTGAGCACCTCGCCCTCGGCAACCTGATCGCTGAAGAGGCTTTCGTCGAAGGCTTCAAAGGTATGCCCGTTGTCGGCAAGCCCCAATTCGGTCAGCATACGGCGGTTCAGCTCCTGCCGCATACAGGCGCACATGCGCCGGGAAGGGTCGTATACATAGCCCTCATCCTTGCAGACAGGGCAGGTGTAAACGGGTTCCAGCGCATTTTTGGGCAGACCGCCCGCTTCCAGCAGCTCTGCGATGCGCTGATTCATCACCGCCATGGCATTGGGCAGCTCGGCGTTCTCGCCGGGCTTTTTGAAGCGATTGAGCAAACTGGTGCGCACGCCCTGCAACACCGCTGCGTGGCGGGCATCCAGTACCTGTGCAAGCCCGGGGCATTTTTCGCAGGCTTCGCTGCGGCGTTGTTCGTAGATCCGCATATTTTCTTCCCGTCTGGCAGCATACTCCTGCTGGAGCGCCAATACGATCTGCTCCCGTGTCACAGCTTGCTCGCCTCCTCAATATCCTCTTGGCTCATATCGTTCACTTCGTCAGGGTCATAATCCCGCTGGTCGTACTGCTGCGCCAGCACCCGCTTGCCGGTGGATCCGGCTGCCGCCGCACCGCCCTTGGGGGCTTTCTGGGCAGAGGCGGTAAAGCTCTCATGCTCCTCCTGCGCCTGGGCGACGGTGGTGATGTCCTTCTCCCGCCAGGATGCCAGCAGCTTGTCCATATATGCCATGGGATGCTCCACATTTTTGGCATAACAGGCTGCCAGCTGGATCAGCGGATCGGAGATGCGCCAGTCGGTCTGCCATTTACGCAAAAGCTCCCGGTTGGCCTGAGAGCAGGTAAGGGTCTTTTCCTTGCCCATCAGGGTAAACAGGGCACGCAGGGTCTTGTCCTGCCGGGCAACGTTCTTCAGGTACTGCTCCACATCCGCTTCAGTGCGCAGACCCCGGTTGTTCCATGCTTCCACCAGCTCTGCCACCTGATCCAGCGAATGTGCGCCCTTGCGCTTGCCCACCTGCCGGGCAGCCAGCACCACCACCCCATGGTCGGCGGTATCGCACAGGGCACGGTATACAAGGCGCATGCCCTCGTCCACCACGGGAGACTTGATGCCGTAGGCCGCCAGCATTTCACGCACGCGGTCGGTCTCGTCCTTTTCGCCCTTGAGGAAGCGTTCCACCTTTTCGGGGGTGGTGGCTTTGCCGTCGCTGCGGCGGCGGATGCCCTCCAGGATCTTATCCAGATAGGCAAAGCTGGGGTCGCCCTTGGTGGTCTCCACACAGGCGGCTTCCACCGCCTTGGGCGCAAAGCCCCACTGTACCGTCCACTTCAGGTACAGATCCATTTCGTCCTCGCTGGGGTTGCGGCGTTTGCCAAGGCGGCTGAGTACCTTCTTAGCACCCTTCCACGCGCTTTCGGAGCGGCTGAACATCATTTCGGCAGCTTCCAGCGTGGTGATCTTTTCGCTGCTCATCTCCCCCGCCACCTTCTGGGCTTCCTTGAAGCTGAAGTTGATGCCGCGGGTGGAGATCATATGCCGGATGAGCATGAGCACCACTTCGGGGCTGAGCCCCATCTGCTCCACCCATTCGTAGGCAAGCACTGTTTCGCCGCCGTGCAGCTTTCGTTTTTCGCCAAAAAGGGAATACAGCGCCTGAGCAAAGGCCTCGTACTGCTCGTCGGTCTGGGTCTGCTGACGCATCACCACCGCCTGCCCCACGCTCAGATAGCGGTACTGGGGCGGATTATCCCGTACCCGCTCCAAGAGGCGGCAACGTTCCCAGTAGCGCAGGGCTTTTTCCACCTGTTCGGTTTCCATGCCAAGAGCAATGGCCAGATCCTCCACCATGCGCACGGTATCGCCAAGCCCGCCCTGGGCCGCCATATAGCCATAGAGGTATACCTTCACATACCCTTCCGGTGCAGAAGGCATATACTCGCAAAAAAACGCATTCGGTACCGCAGTGGCCCCCCAAAGCAACGCCCCGGGATCTGTAACAAAAGCTGCCATGAAAGCACACCTCCCCATCATACTGATGCTTCTCTTAGTATAGCACACCGGCGCAAGGGAAGAAAAGCCTTTTCCGCAACCAGCGGTTATGCTATAATGGATTGGTAATATTGAAAAATTCCGGCTTATGCCCCTCAAGGAGGATGCGTATGTGGAGCACCGTTGACAATCTTCTTTCCAACGCCATCACCACCGGCTGTTTCCCCGGCTGCGCCATTGCTGCGGGGCTGCGCGGCGTTGTTCTTTACCAAAAAGCATTCGGGCATCTTACCCCCAACGACAGCCCTGCCGTAACCAACGATACCCGGTACGATGCAGGTTCCCTTACCCAGGCGCTGGCCACCATGCCCCTCACGCTGAAAGCCATGGAAAACGGGTTGATCTCGCCGGACGACCCCATCAGCCGTTTTCTGCCGGATGCGCCCCAGGACAAGCGCGACATCACGCTGGAACAGCTGCTGACCCACACCTCCGGTCTGGCTGCCTCTTTTTCGCTGGAGCATGAAGCCCACAGCGCAGGCGAAGCTCTTTCCGCCCTGCTGGCGCATCCGCTGGAAAACCAGCCCGGTGCCAAGGTGCGCCAGTCTGCCATGGGCTATATCCTGCTTGGATTTTTGATGGAAAAAGTCTTCAACATGCCTCTGGATGCCGCCGTAAAGCAGTATGTAACCGCCCCTCTGGGCATGACCGGCACAGGCTATCTGCCCTCCGGCGACCATATCGCCCCCACCCGGATCACCAACGAAAGCACCCTGCCCTCTGCCGGGTATCCGCTGGACGGCAACGCCCGCTTTCTGCATGGCATTGCAGGGCATGCGGGGCTGTTCACCACCATCAACGATCTGACCCGCTTCACCAGTATGCTGGCTGCCGACGGCAACTGCGGAAAGCAGAGTTTTCTGGCACAGCGGTCGGTACACCTTGCCGCCACCGACCGCACCCGCGGCATGAACGAGGCATGGAGCTACAGCCTGCGCATCACCAAGCGTTCCCAGCCCTATCTGGGGCATCTCTGGCCCAGCGACGGCTATGGGCTGCAGGATCCCGCAGGCGGCTCCCTGCTGGCGGTAAACCCCTCGGACGGTTTCTTTGTGGCGCTGTTGTGCAATGGGCACGAATCCCCCGCCAGCCGTGAGGAGAACGACCGGCTTCGCAAGGTGCTGCTCAACGCCGCCTATGCCGCCTTCCAACATCAGACCGCCCTTGCCTGAAGGAGGAACATGCCATGCTGATCATTCGTCCCCTGACGGCGCAGGACGATCTCGCTGCCGCCGCACAGGTCTGCGTGGACAGCTGGCAGCACGCCTACCGGGGCATCGTACCCCAGCGGTATCTGGACAAGCTGAGCCCCCAGAGCTGGATCAGCGTTCTGAAAGCCGACCCTGCCGGAAGCCTGATCGCCCTGTTGGACGGGAAGATCGTCGGCACCGGCTATGTTACCTTTGCCCGCGACGAAGCGCGCCCGGACTACGGCGAGATCGTAAGCCTGTACCTGCTGCCCGGAGCCATGGGCAAGGGCATCGGCAGGCAACTGTGGCAGGCGGCGGCAGAACACTGCCGGGAGCAGGGGCTCAGCGGCATCTGCCTGTGGACGCTTACCGCCAACACCCGCGCCTACCGCTTCTACGAGCGCATGGGCATGACGCCCTCCGGGCGCACCAGAGACGAAGCCATCGGCGGCGAAATGCTGCCGCTGACGGAATACATCTTCCCGCTGGCATAGCCCCAGCCATTACCGATAAAGGAGCTGAACGCCTGTGAAAACCTCCCGCATCCTCCGCAGCCTGACCGCTGTTATGCTGCTGTGCTGTCTGCTGCTGGGCAGCATCCCCACCGGCATGGCCGCCACCAAGAAAACCACCGATATGACGGTCTCCTTCACCGCCCAGACCTATCAGAACCGCGCCCGCGAAGTGCTGAAGGAGCTGAACAAGATCCGCAAGGAGGAATCCCTGCCGGAGCTGATCATGACCGACGATCTGGAGGACGCCGCCATCCAGCGCGCCGCCGAATTGTTTGTCCTTTTCGATCACTACCGCCCCGACATGACCGAATACGACACCATCATCGACGAGTTTGAATCCATGGCGGAATGCACGGTAAGCACCGAATGCATCGCCGCAGGTTTCACCAAAGCCGAAGAGACTTATCTGGAATGGACCGAGACCTCTTACGATGTGATCACCGACCCCGACTTTACCCATGCGGGCGTTGGCTGCGTCTACATGAAGGGCAGCGAGAACGAATACTACTGGACGCTGCTGCTGGCGGGCTTTCCCGAGGATTACGACGAAAAAGCAGCCGGCAAGGTAACCAAGGCCGGCGCCAACAAGAGCATCAAGGTGGAGATCGGCAAGACCATGTACACCCATGCCGACAACAGCCACAAGGCCTTTGAGCTGCGCTGCAGCGACATCAACCTCAAGAGCAAGACCAGCGCAAAGCCCACCGTGAACCTGTATGACAAGTATGATGTAAAGATCGGCAAATGCGAGCTGGAGGATCTGAAATTCAAAAGCAGCAACACCAAAATCTTTACCGTAAGCGCAGAAGGCGAAGTAAAGCGCAAAAAGAGCGGCACCGGCACCCTGACCATCACCGCCCCCGGTCTGGAGGCTTTGAAGGTGACCGTTACCTGCGGCAGCGGTACTTCTTCCGGTTCTTCCTCTTCCGGCAGCAGCAACAGCAACGCCACCGCCGTTACCGCCACCACCATCAAGGAGCGGGAACCGGAGCTGGCGGTTACCGAATACAGCAAGTACACCAAGCTGTCGGTGTATGTAAAGGGCGCCAGCGGCTATGTACTCTACCGCTCCACCAGCAAGACCGGCACCTACAGCAAGGTGGACGAACAAGCCACCACCAAACGCTGGGATTACAAGCTGATGGATGAGGACATCACCAAGACCTACTACTACAAGGTTCGCGCCTACAAAAACAGCAACGGCAAGCGGGTCTACAGCGAGTATTCCGATCCGGTGAAGGTTGCGCCGTAAGCGAAGCCCCGGCTGCATCAACAATTTGTCGGCAGGTACGGCAGCCCATGCTGCCTTGCCTGCCGTTTCATTACGCAGGAGGCAAATATGCAGGTAAACGATTATCAACAGCAGGCAATGACCACCCTGAACCCGGCGCTCAGCAAGCGGGATGTGCTCATCAACAGCGTAATGGGGCTGTGCGGCGAATCGGGCGAGGCCATCGACATCGTCAAGCGTTGGATGGCACAGGGGCACGAGCTGGACAGGGAGCACCTGAAGAAGGAGCTGGGCGACATTGCCTGGTATCTGGCAGAAGCCGCCACCGCGCTGGATGTGCCACTGGAAGAGATCTTCCAAGGAAATCTGGACAAGCTGAAAAAGCGTTATCCCGAAGGATTTGATACCCAGCGGTCGCTGGTGCGGCTGCAGGGGGATCTGTAAACAGAGAGGTGGGCAGAGAACACATTGTTTCTCTGCCCATACCGTTTCTCTACCGTTGGTAGAAAAACTTTGCTACCATTCATACCGGCGGTGTCTTTCTTTCTTCCTTCCGGTGGCATATAATTGCAGTAATCCACCAAAGGAGGAGAGGCCATGAAGCTGACACTTGCCGAAAACATCCGCGCCTTCCGCAAGCAGCGGGGGCTTACCCAGGAACAGCTGGCAGAGGTGATGGGGGTTACCGTGGGTGCTGTGCACAAATGGGAGACCCGGCTCTCTACCCCAGAGCTTACCCTGATTGCAGAGCTGGCAGACTTTTTTGAGGTATCCACAGATACGCTGCTGGGCTATGAAATGAAGGACAATCGGCTGAAAGCCACCACAGACCGACTGGGGCAATACATCAACGCAGAAGACCCGGAGGGGATGAACGAAGCGGAAAAAGCGCTGAAGCGTTTCCCCAACAACTTTTCGGTGGTGTACCTGAGCGCGGTTACCTATATGATGTTCGGCGGCAAAAGCCGGGATGAGCGACTTCTGGCAAGATCCATGGAGCTGCTGGAGAGATCGCTGCTGCTGTTGCCCCAGAACCCCAACCAGGCCATTGGTGAAAGCAGCATATACGAATACATGGCAAACGTACAGATGATGTGGGGCAAAGGCAGGCAGGCGGCGGATCTGCTGATCGCGCATAACAGGGAAGGGATCTTCAACCACCTGATCGGGCTGATCCTGTCCGTGATGTGCCAAAGCCCGCAGGAAGCCCAGCCCTACCTGTCGGAGGCTTTGCTGAGTAACCTTGGCAAAACGGTCCATACCGTGCTTGGCATGGCCTATGCCTTTACCGAGACCGGCGACCCCGTTTCGGCAGAAAAGCTGCTGCGCTGGGCGCTGGACATGCTCAACAGGCTGCAGCAGCCGGGAACCACCGGTTACCCCGATCAGGCGGGCAGCTTCCTTTACACCCTGCTGAGCTATGTATTGCTGAAGCAGAACCGCCGCCGTGCGGCTGCCGATACCCTGCGCCTTGCTCTCGGGCGGGCGCAGAAGTTTGATGCAGCCCCCAACTACAACGCCAGTTCCTTCTGGTTTGTACGGGGCTGCGATAACTACTTTCTGCATTTGATCCTCGGGCATACCGTGCAGGACAGCGTCGCCTACCTTGTAGACCTGACCGGCGACGAGGAACTGCTGAAGCTGTGGAAGGAGATATCAAGCCATGAATCCTGATAAGAACAAGAAAGAAAGCATCTTTCGCTCCCGGAACTTCTCGCTGGTGTTCTGGGGTGCGGTGGTATCGGAGCTGGGGTCGATGATCTACAACTTCACCGTCAGCTTCTACATATTGCAGATCAGCGAAAACAGCGCGTTTCTGCAGGGGCTGTATCTGGCGCTGTGCGGCATTGCCATGCTGACAGCCACCCCCGTGGGCGGCGTGCTGGGCGACCGCTTCAACAAAGCAAAGATCATGTACCTGTGCGACTACATCCGCGGCGGCACCATCCTTTTGGGTACCGCGCTGATGCTGCTGTTCCAGACCCCGGGCGCACATCTGGCGATCCTATTTGTGCTGGGCATTCTGGGCAATGTGGTGGGCGGCATCTTCTCTCCTGCTTCCGGTGCGCTCATCCCCCACATCGTGCCGGAAGACCGGCTGCAACAGGCCAATGCATGGTTTACCATCAAAGGGGCGGTGGAAGGGATCCTGGGGGTGGTGCTGGCTGGCATCCTGTATGCCGCGCTGCCGGTGTACCTGTTGTTCTTCATTGTCGGACTGTGCTTTGTGGCATCCGGCGTATCGGAAATGCTGATCCGCTACCGGCACACCCCCTCTGCCGAGCAGCTGACCCTGCGGCTGGCGGTAAAGGATATGGGCGATGGGCTGCGGTATCTGAAGACCAAGAAAGCCATTCTGGCGTTGCTGGGCGCGATCCTGTTCATCAACTTTTTCTATGCGCCGGTCGCAAGCAATTTCCTGCCCTATTTTGTGCGTACCGAGCTGGCAAGCGCGCCTTCCTATCTGCTGGATCATCTGCTGACGCCCGAACTCTGGAATTCGGTGATCGGCGTTTGCGTGGGCATCGGCTCCCTGCTGGGGGCAGCGATCATGTCCCGGCGCAAGCAGGCAGAAAAGTGCGGCTATACCGTTGCCGTTACCCTGTGCATCGAGGCCGCAGCCATCGTTTCGCTGGCGTTTGCCTACTGGCTGCTGGTGGATCGGGGCAACCTGCTGAATGTGTTTCTGGTGCTGTTCTGCTGCGGCTGCTTTGCCACCGGGGTGCTGCTGGCTTTCATCAACATCCCCATCTCCACCGCCATTATGCGGGTGGTGGACAAGGATATGCTCAGCAAGGTAAACAGCATTACCAACATCGGCTCTCAGGGCATGATCCCCATCGCCTCGGTGCTGGCAGGGGCGATCCTGCAGACCCTCGGCTCCTCTGCGCTGCTGTTTGTGTGCTCGCTGGGCTTTGCCGTTACGGCTGTTCTGCTGCTGATGAACAAGCCGGTGCGGGAGCTGTAAACGATCCAAAAACGCCGTGCTGCGGTCTTTTAAACCGCTGCACGGCGTTTTTTGGTTGTCTGTTTACCGGGTAAAGCGGCTCATGAACCGCCATGCATGCTCGCAGGTATGCTCCCGGCATTCGTGTCCCTGACCGCTGACACCGGCAAAGGCGGTGCGTACCACTCCATCCTCGCTCTCGAAGGTATGGATGGTGAGCACGCTGCCCCGGGAGGGATCGTCGATCTTCTCCACATGGTCGCCGGGAATACCCCAGATGGGCTCGGGCCAGTTCTCCCGATCCTCCCAGGCAACGTTGTAGGGCGTTTTCAGCTTGTTCACCTCAAACACGTAACGCATGCGATCCCAGCACTTTTCTGCCTGGAAGGGCAGCTCGGGCAGGGGCGTTTCCTCGCCGCCGGAATAGAACAGGGGCACGGGAACGCTGCGGTTGATCTCGCAGGGAGCAGGCTCGCCGTATACATTCAGACCCACCTCAAAGGTGGCATCCATGGGCGCAAGGGCTGCGAACACCTGCGGGTATTCCTGATACAGATCCCAGCTCTTGCAGCCGCCCATGGAGAAGCCGCTGGCGTAGATGCGCTTTTCATCGATGGGGTACTTCTTCTTGAGGATGCTGAGCAGCTCCATCATCTCGGTAGCGGTGGAGTTGAGGTGGTTTTCCACAGCCACCAGCAGGAAATTGTGTCGGTTTGCCACCCGATACCAGCCGGAAACATGGGTCAGGTAGAAGGTGGAATCCCCGCCGCCGTGGAAGGCCAGCAGCAGCGGCACGGGGCCGTTGTCCAGCAGCCCCTTATTGTAATGCGCCACATAGCCGATGCGGTGGGTTTCGGTGTCCGCATCATCGCCCCGGTTATCGGGGGAGGTGGTCACCGTGGCGCAGCCGTACTCCTGCACCATGCCGATCTCGTCCATCACATCTTCGGTTTCCAGCTTGCCGCACCAGCGCTTGAAGCGGCGCAGGAAGGTCCGGTAAGCGTCCGGCACATCGGCGAACCGCTGCACCAGCAGGTGTTCGCAGCTGCTCTTGAGTGCAGCGTTAACGGCTTCGCTGTTGCCCACAGACACCACGGGGATATCGCTGCGGGCAGGCTCAGGAAGCACGCTCAGCCGTTCCAGCGTCACTGCTGCCGGGGTGATCTCCCCCGGCCCCCACAGGTACTGACCATTGATGGTCTTGAGCAGATGGCGGGCGATATAGTCCGCCGACGGGCCGCTGCCGTAGAGGAATGTGCGGAAGATAGCGCCGCGGATATAGCGGTCGCCCCACGCTTTGGTAAAGCGGTCGCGGGAAAGCACCATCCCATCCTGATAATACTGGTGAATGCGGCTTTCGGCGATCAGGTCGATGAACAGGTTTTCATCTGCCTCCGCCCAGCCGCCGGGGGCGGTGGGATAGACGAACACCACGCTGCCGGAGGCTTCGGCGGCGATCTCGTCAAAGCCGTTTCGCTGAGCAAAGAATACGGCTTCGTCAACAGGCATTTCCGTTTCTTCCAACACCAGCAGATAGGGCGCAAGAAATCCGAAATTGATCAGATCGGAGAGTTCGTGTCCCTTGGGTACATACACCTTCACCCGGAAGCGTTCGAAGGAGCACTTCCACAAGACCTCATCCCCGGACAACTGATAGAGACTGACTATGGATCCGATACCCATACTGAACAACTCCTTTCCTTACAGTTCTTTCACAAAACGGAACAGGTTCCAGGACAGGGGCTTCAGCTCTGCGGAGACCTGACCGGCGGTACAGGCGGTATCCCCCACGACGACCGGCACGATGGTATCCGGGTGATCGTAGTCGTTATAGGCTTCGGGATCCTCGCTGTACAGGGCGGTATGTTCAACGAACTTCCAGCCCTCAAAGGCGGCGGCATCCAGCGTGAAGGCGTGGCTCTCCTCCCAGTCGGCATTGACCACGAACACGCTCAGGCTGCCCGCTTCCTCATCCAGCGCAGCGGCGGCCTGCACATAGGGCACGCCGGTAAAGTCGCCGTACTGGTTCATATCGTCGATGGCGTAGCCTTCCACATCGAAGGTCTCGCATTCCATCACGGGAGCGAGGGAAACACCCTTGGCGTAATTGATCAGCTGGGTGTAGGGATAATAGGCCGCACTCTTCCACACATGCTCCCGGTCGGTGGCGCACAGCAGGCTGAGACCGCTGGTGGCGCAGCCGATGGCGATACGGTCGGCATGGCGCAGCATGGTAAGGGCAACAGAGGCGGTGGCCAGTGTGCGGGGCATCTCCCCGGTCTTGGGGAAGCTGCGGCGGGTGGACCAGTCGTCGGGATCGTGGCGCACATACTTGCGCTCCGGATCCAGCCCCAGGAAGCCCATGGCGGGCTGACGTCCGCCCAGACCCAAATGCGCACCGTTGGCAGGACGGTAGGAGCAGGCGTATTCGTCCAGCGAGAGCATCATGGTCTTATCGGAGCGCAGGCTGGTCTTCAGATAATCGCAGAGGGCGATCTCGGTGTTGATGTACTTTTCAAAGGCCTGCGAGCCCGCCATCAGCGCGGGGATGTTTCCGGGAGGTGCGGAGTGGTAGTGATGCAGGGAGATGTAGTCCACCACCTCGTAGCATTCCCGGATGGCCTGCAGATCCCAGTCCGGATAATGGTTCAGGAAAGGCGAGGAGGAGGCGCAGGCGATGGTCTCGATGGTGGGGTCGATCCACTTCATGGCCTTGGAGACCTCGTGGGCTAGCACGCCGTAGCCCCGGGGATCCTTCTGGTAGGAGCCGATCTGCCAGGGGCCGTCCATCTCGTTGCCCAGATACCAGATCTTGACCCCGTAGGGCTGATCGTGACCGTTGCGGCGGCGCAGCTCCGACCAGTCGCTGCCGCCTTCAAAATTGGTATATTCCACCACATCCATGGCATCCTGCAGGGTGCCGGTGCCCAGATTGATGGTATACATGGCTTCTGCGCCGCATTTTTCTGCCCATTGCAGGTATTCGTCATGCCCCACATCGTTGGGGATGTACTGGAACCAGGCGGGATCCAGACGGGTCTTGCGCTGCGCCATGGGGCCGATGGAATCCTTCCAGTTCCAGCCGGAAACGAAGTTGCCGCCGGGCAGGCGCACACAGGGCAGCTGAGCCGCCTTCAGACCGTCGATAAAGTCCTGCCGGAAGCCCTGCTCGTCTGCCGTGGGGTGCTTGGGGTTGAACATGCTGCCGTTGACCATGGAGCCGATGGGCTCCAGAAATGCGCCGAAAAGCCGCCGGGAGATGCTGCCGATCCGGTAGGACGGGTGCAGGGTGAGTTTTGCTTTTTTCATCGTGAAACCGCTCCTTTCCTCCCCCTATAGGGAGATTCCCCTGCCCGGAACTGCAGGCAGGGGAAGCATGGCTTACTCAAAAATGACAGACTTGAGCATTACGCTGCCGCCGCCCTCGTAGGTAATATACAGGGGACTCTTGCCCTTGGGCAGAGAGATGGGGGCAGAGAATGCCGTCCAGATATTGGTGTTTTCCAGCTTCATGGAAGCAAGAGATGGACCGAACTTCTCGGTCTTCACATGCAGGGTGCCGCCCCAGCCGTAGCCGCGCACCATCAGGGTGATCTTTTCTACAGCGTCGAAATCGAAATACTTGAAGCCGATCACCGTGCCGTCGTGGATATTGGCGATATGGGCGGGGATCTCGTCGCCGTCCTTGCCGTCCTGAGTCACATAGGCTGCACCGGGTGCTCCGGTGATGAAGCGGCGTTCCTTATCGAACAGGTGGCAGGCGATATAGGCGGGGTACTCGCCCTTGCCGGGCAGGGGGCCGCCGTTGGAGCCGCAGGAGGTCATCTCCACCTGGGGGATGCTGCCGTCGGGCAGGATCTCGATGGGCTCCAGACAGCCCTGACGGCTGTACCAGGTGTTGTTGGTCTGGCGGTGGTAGAAGATGTACCACTTGCCCCCGATCTCGATGATGCTGCCGTGGTTGTTGCCGCCGTAGGCCTTGGGCAGATCGGGCTCGTCGCCGATGTGCAGGTCGCAGTTGCTGACGATGACGCCGCCGTAGGTGAAGCCCTGCCGGGGATCCTTGCTGGTGGCGTAGCACAGCTCGTGCATGGGCGTGGAGGAATAGACGAAGTAGTAGGTGTCCCCGTGCTTGCGGATGGAGGGAGCCTCAAAGAAGGCATGCCCTTCGAAGCCGGTACCCTCGGCATATTCCACGCCGGGCACCACGATGCGCATGTCCCCCTTGATGGTGAGCATATCCGCTTCCAGCTCCACCATCATGGAACCATGGCGGCTCTTGTCGCCCCGACCGCAGAAGCCGGTGTACAGGTAGGTGGTATCCCCTTCGGTGAGCACACCGGGGTCGAACTGAGGCTCGTCACCCGCCTTGCGCCCGTAGAGGGTGCCGTCTGCATAATGCACATTGCCGTAGAACTGATAGCGACCCGCAGGGGTATCGCACACAGCAACCGACACGATATCCAGATGATCCAGCACATAGTACAGATAGTACCGCCCGTCGGGGCCGACGGTCACGTCGGGGGCGTAGAGGCACATGGAGCCATCCTTGTTCATGGGGTCTTCGTTGCGGGGGTAGATCACGCCCTCGCAGCGCCAGTCGGCAAGATCATCGACCGGGGCAGACCAGCACACATAATCGCCCATGCAGAACACATAGCCGTTGAAGAAGTCGTGGGAGCCGTAGACATACACCCGGTCGCCGAATACATAGGGTTCGCCGTCGGGGATGTACTCCCAGGAGGGCAGATAGGGATTGAAGCCGAGCTTTTTCATGGTATCGTTCCTTTCCCTGCATTACAGGTACAGCTTTGGTACAAGGGCCGCACCCCGTATGCAATATGCCATATTGTTACTTCCATTGTACGGGAAACCGCCCGCCGATGCAAGTACCGCCGACATTTGGTAGCGTTCACATCGAAAGAATGAAGGGACAAAATAATCCTTCTTTCCCTTTTGGACAGCATGGACTGTATTGTCCATAAGGTTCCCCTTTCCGGGAATCGGTTTTATGCTATAATAGGAGCAGCAACAAATGGACGGATGGCGGCGGTTTGCACGCCGACAGCCGACAGGAGGGTACGCATGAACATCATTGAACGCTATGTAGAACGGATGATGAACGAATCCACCCCCGAAAAACCCCTGTGGAATATCGAAAAGATCAACGAAGGCAAGATCAACGGCTGGAACTATATCGACGGCTGCATGATGATCGCCCTGCTGAACCTGTACCGCATCACCGGCGAACGCCGCTACTACGAGTTTGCGGAGCACTTCCTCGACCACTATGTGTTCGAGGACGGCAGCCTTAGGGGCTACAAGGAAGCAGACTACAATCTGGACAACATCTGTGAAGGGCGGGTGCTGTTCGATGTGTATGCCATAAGCGGCAAGGAAAAGTACCGCAAGGCCATCCACACCCTATACGGGCAGTTGCTGCGCCAGCCCCGCACCCACGAGGGCAACTTCTGGCACAAGCAGATCTACCCCAACCAGGTCTGGCTGGACGGGCTGTACATGGCGCAGGTGTTCTATGCCCGCTACACCACCGAAATGGAAGCCTGCAAGGGGTATGAGGATATCCGCAGCCAGTTCCGCACCGTGCGGGAGCGGATGTTCGACGAAGCCACCGGTCTGTACCGCCACGGCTATGATGCAAGCAAAACCGCCTTCTGGGCCGACCCGGACACCGGCTGCTCCCAAAATCCGTGGCTGCGCAGTCTTGGCTGGTTCAGCGCGGCGCTGATCGATGTGACTGCCGAGATCGCCCCCGGGCATGAGGATTTCCGCAGCGATATGGTGCGTATCGCCCGGGAGCTGGCAAAAAACCTGCTCCCCTATATTGATCCGGAGACCCAGATGCTCTGGCAGGTGCCCGACCAAATCGGACGGGAGGGCAACTACCCGGAGACCTCCGGCTCTTCCATGGTGGCCTATTTCTACCTGAAGGGTGCACGGCTGGGCATGCTGGATGCCTCCTATGCCGATGTGGGCGCAAAGATCTTCCTTGCCATCTGCAAACGGTATCTTTCCGAAAGGGACGGCAAGCTGAATCTGGGCGGCATCTGCCTGGTGGCAGGGCTTGGCCCGGAAAACAACCGCCGCCGGGACGGCACCTACGAATACTACATCTCCGAACCCGTGGTGGAGAACGATGCCAAGGGGCTTGCGCCGTTTTTGATGTGCTATACCGAGATGCTGATGGCAGGGCGGGGAAGCGAGATCGAGGGGTAAGGGTACGGCAGGGGCGCTGCCCCTGCACCCCGCAAGGGGCTGAGTCCCTTGACCCGCATATAACAAAAGCAGAGCCGATGCTCTGCTTTTTGTATGCCGTCTTCATACCATTTTCCCCTCCTCCACCCGGACAGCCACCTGCCATTCATCCTCGTAGACGATGGTTCCCACAAAGTTGGTATAGACCACATCGTAGGGTTTTTGGTACTTATCCAGCAAAGCGATGGCAGGCTGCAGCTTCTGCTGCATTTCTTCGGTGGCGGCGCATTTGAAGAACGTGATCACCTTTTCATGGTTCATGCAGGGTTCCGGCTCGGGCAGGTTCTCCTTGAACCAGTCATCGATGGCAATAAACAACGCCTTTTCCGCTTCGGTCAGCACCCCGTCCCGGATCAGATTCCAGCACAGGCTGAAAACACCCTTGGGGTACTTGGTAACGTACGATTCTTCTCTGCCCTGTATACGCATATAGCGGTATACCATAGCGGCATCCCCCCCGATCCCTTACAGCTTCTTGGCAAAGCAGATGACCCGGTTCATTTCCTCAAACCCCATGGAGAGGTGAAACGCCAGACTGCCCTCGTTTTCCAGCTCGCAATCGCTGGCAAATTCGATGCAGCCCATTTCCTTTGCCCAGCCCTCGCAGGCACAGAGCAGCATGCGGGCATAGCCCTTGCCCCGGCAGGCTTCATCCACATAGATGCCCTCCAGATAGCCCACGGGGCTGGTTTCGGTTCCTTCCACGTAGTCATGGCGGAGCTGGCACTGGGCAAAGCCCACGGGCTTATCGTTCTCGTAGAGCAGATAGACGGCGGCTTCCTGGTTTGCGATCAGCTCCCGGAATTCATCGGTCAAAGCTTCAAGGGTGTGATCCTCCCACATGCGGATGGCAAGAGCGGCGGCTCTGGCGGCTTCCCCGCGGGATGCCTTGCGGATGCAGATGGTCATATCCATTCCTCCCTTATACAAAAGCAGGGGCACGGCTTTTTCGCCATGCCCCCGTAAACATTTTAGCCAAGAATGAGCGCTGTCAGCTGCTGGGTCATCTCCTGAAGCAGCTTGTCGGCAACCTCGCGGCTTTCTGCCTTGGCAGAAAGGTATACCTTCACCTTGGGCTCGGTGCCGGAGGGACGCACAATGGCCTTGCAGCCATCGTCGGTGGCATAGCTGAGCACATTGCTCACCGGCAGACCCTCGATGCCGCCCAGATAATCCTTCGCAACGGTAACGGGCTTGCCCGCCAGCTGTGCAGGGGCGTTCTGGCGCATGTTCACCATGACCCGCTCCATCTCCTGCATGGGCAGAGCGCCCTCGATGTCGAAGTTGAGCAGGGCGGTGCCCATGTAGCCGTAGGTTTCGTACAGCTTGCACAGGCTGTCCCACACGGTGAGACCGTCGCGCTTGCAGGCCTGAGTCATTTCGCAGACCAGCATGCAGGCCATAACGCCGTCCTTGTCGCGCACATGGGTACCGGCAAGGTAGCCGCAGCTTTCTTCAAAGCCGAACACATAGCGATCCTCGCCCTTCTTCTTCTCCAGACCGCCGATCACCTCACCGATGTACTTGAAGCCGGTGAGCACTTCCTTCACCTCTACATCGTAGGCCTTGGCGATGGGGAAAGCCAGATCGGAGGTAACGATGGTCTTGACCAGCACGGGCTTCTTGGGCATGGTGCCATTCTGCTTGCGGGTTTTGAGGATGTACTCGGTCAGCAGCAGACCCACCTCATTGCCGCTGAGACGGTGGTAGTTGCCCTCGGCATCGCGCACGGCAACGCCCACACGATCACAGTCCGGGTCGGTGGCCAGCAGGATGTCGGCTTCGGTCTCCCTGGCAAGGGCGATGCCCATGGCAAGGGTCTCGTCCAATTCGGGGTTGGGCTTGGGGCAGGTGGGGAAAGCGCCGTCGGGCTCGCACTGGGCTTCCACCTCGGTCACCTGCACACCCTGCATATGCGCCAGCACCTCGCGTACAGGCTCCAGACCGGTACCGTGCAGGGGGGTGTAGACCACCTTTACAGGCTCGCAAATGGCGGGATCGGGGCGGCAGAACAGGCAGGCCTGGGCAAAATTGCGGCGCACATCGTCGCCCACAGGCAGCCAGAGACCCTCGGCAACTGCCTGACTCTTGGGCAGATTCTTGGCTTCGTTGTAGCCAACCTTCTCGATCTCGGCGGTGATCAGATCGGCGGCATGGTCGGTGATCTGGCAGCCGTCCGCGCCGTAGACCTTGTAGCCGTTATAAATGGCGGGATTGTGGCTGGCGGTGATCATCACGCCGGCAGTGCAGTGCAGCGCGCGCACCGCATAGGAAAGCATGGGGGTAGGAGCAAGGGTATCGAACACATGCACGGTAACACCCTCGGCGCAGAGCACCTCGGCAGCAGCCTGGGTGAACTCTTCGCTGCCGTGGCGGCTGTCGTGGGCGATGGCCACGGAGGGGGTCTTCTGCTGGTTCTTCAGATAATGAGCCAGACCCAGCGTGGCGCGGGCTACGGTGTAGCGGTTCATACGGGCGGTACCGGTGCCCAGAATGCCGCGCAGACCGCCGGTGCCGAAATGCAGCTCCGTGCCAAAGGTCGCCAGCAGTCCCTGTTCGTCGTTCATAAGCTCACGGGCTTCCTGCTGGGTGGTGGTGTCAAATGCGGGATCCTGAGACCACAAAGTTGCCATCTTGCGAGCATCCATAGGATCGTTCCTCCTTGTGTGTACATACAAACGGCGGGTATAATCTGCCGTCGGTTCCGTTCAAAACCAAAGTTTATGATACTGCCAAACCCGTTTTTTGTAAAGAGTTAGCATCAGAAAAAAAGCTGATAAAGTTACAGTAAACCATTGACACAGAACCCCGAAACCGATAAGATTATTCCAAACGCTGCATACGCTTGCAGCCTCTGTGCACCGCCTGCAAACCACGGTTTTGTTTGTGCAGGTACAGCCGCCCCGATACCCCAATCCCTTTCGAAAGGATGACCCGATATGTTTACCCCCGCACCGATCTTCTCCGACCATATGATCCTGAGCCGCCGAAAAGAGATCCGCGTTTTCGGCGTTGCCGATGAGGGCAGCACCATCACCGGTACCCTAAACGGCGTTACCGCTGCCGCCCCCGCTCTGAACGGACGTTTTCAGCTGTTTTTCCCGCCCATGGAAGCCGGCGTGGATCACACCCTGACCCTTACCGACGGCGAGACCTCCTATACCTTTACCGACGTTGCCGTGGGCGATGTGTTTCTGGCAGGCGGCCAGAGCAATATGGAATTGGAGCTGCAAAATGCCGACGAAGGCAAAGCGCTGATCGCCGAGCACGACGATCCCCTGCTGCGCTCCTTCTACGTGCCCAAGATGCCCTATCTGACAGAAGAGTTCCTTGCCGACGAACGCAGCCATTCCTGCTGGAAGCTGTGCAAGCCCGGCGAGATCAAGGAAGTGAGCGCGGTTGCCTACTTCTTTGCCCTGAAGGTGCGCCGTGAGCAGAATGTGCCTGTTGGTATTATCGGCTGCAACTGGGGCGGCACCTCCGCCTCCTGCTGGGTGGAAGAAAGCATGCTCTCCCGGAACGCCGCCGGGCAGGTCTATCTGGAGCTGTACAAGGAAAAGGTGGGCGACAAGACCGAAGAGCAGTACGACAGGGAGCTTGCCGAGTACGACAAGATCAACGCCGCATGGGGCGCAAAGGTCGCCGAGCTGAAGGAGACCAAGCCCGAAGCCACCTGGGAGGAGATCGTCAAGTTTGCGGGCGAATGCCCATGGCCCCCGCCCATGGGTGCGAAGAGCCCCTTCCGTCCCGCCGGTCTGGTGGAGACGATGATCAAGCGGGTCGCACCCTACAATGTTACGGCATTCCTGTTCTATCAGGGCGAAGAGGATACCGCCCGCCCCGAGTGGTACGAGATGCTGCTCACCACCATGGTGACCAACTGGCGCAAGCTGTTCGGCGATTATGAGATCCCCTTCCTGAATGTGCAGCTGCCGGTGTTCAAGAACTTCGGCGAACCGGATTACACCAACTGGGGCGATCTGCGCCACCAGCAGTGGAAGGTGTACCGCAACCTGCGCAACACCGGCCTTGCCATCACCATTGATCTGGGTGAGCTGGGCAATATCCACCCCACCGACAAGCGCACCGTGGGCGAGCGGCTGTATCAGGTAGCGCTGCCCATCGTGTACGGGCAGCCCGGCCAGACCTCTGTCTATGCCACCGGCAAATACCCCGTTGAGGGCGGTATGGCAGTGACCCTCTCCGGCAACGTACAGGAGAAGGGCGAGGCCTCTGCATACTTTGAGATCGCCGGTGCAGACGGGCAGTATCACAAAGCGGTAGCCAAAGTGGAAGGCGACCGCATCCTGCTTGCCAGCGAAGACGTTCCCTTCCCCTGCAAGGCACGCTATGCCCACATCAACTACGCCACCGTGAACCTGTTCGGTGAAAACGGGCTGCCTCTTGCGCCCTTTGTATTGGAGTAACTGTATGACCCACACCTTTCTTGCCACCGCCGCCTTCGGTCTGGAGGGCGTTGTAGCCAACGAACTGAAGCGCATGGGCATTGCCGCCCGCGCCGAGCAGGGCGCTGCCCGCTTTGAGGGCAGCTGGGCGGATGCCTACCGCGCCAACCTGTACCTGCGCACCGCCGATCGGGTGCTCTGCTGCCTGAAGGAAGCCGAAGCCACCACCTTCGACCAGCTGTTCCGGCTGGTGGAAAGCCTGCCCTGGGAGCATCTCCTTCCCCGGGATGCTGCCATCCATGTAAGCGGCAAATGCGTCCGTTCCCGGCTGATGAGCGTACGGGACTGCCAGTCCATTACCAAAAAGGCCATCGTCAACCGGCTGCAGCAGAAGCTGCGCCTGAACCGTCTGCCCGAAATCGGCACTGAGTACCCCATCGAGGTGGCTGTGGTCAAGGATATGGCCCGCATCACGCTGGATCTGAGCGGCGATGCCCTCAACCGCCGCGGCTACCGCACCTGGAACGGTGAAGCGCCCCTGCGGGAGACCCTTGCCGCCGCCTTGGTGGATCTGAGCCCATGGCGGCCCGGTATGCGCCTGTACGACCCCTGCTGCGGCACCGGCACTTTGCTGATCGAAGCCGCCATCAAGGCAGCCCAGCGTCCTGCGGGCGCCAAACGCAGCTTTGCCTGCGAGCAATTTGCCTTTATGCCCAAGGATGCCATGGCGGATCTGAAAGCCGAAGCCCGCATGAAGGCTGCACAAGAAAGCAGTTTTGATATCTGCGGCAGCGACATTGATCCGGAGGCCTTGGAGCTGGCGAACCGTCACATCCGTCAGGCGGGTTTTGAAGGGCGCATCCACGTGCAGCAGCAGGATCTGCGGTCTTTGCAGCTGGAGGGCGAACCCGGGCTGTTCCTGTGCAACCCGCCCTACGGTGAACGGCTGGGCGACCAGCAGCAGGCTCGGGCGTTGTACAAAGAGATGGGACTTCTGCTCAAGCGCCACCCCGGCTGGAAAATGGCAGTGATCACCTCCGACAGCGCATTTGAGCGTAACTTTGGTCGGCGTGCCGACAAGAAACGCCGCCTCTACAACGGGCGGCTGGAATGCGAGTTCTGTATTTTCGGATAACCAAAGACCGGCTTTCTTTGCTTTGGCAGGGAAAGCCGGTCATGCATTTTCCACCCATTTGACAGGAGGAACGAGCCATGAACAACATCCGTTTGCTGCTGCTGGATCTGGACGGCACGCTGCTCAGTAGTCAAAAAACCATTCTGCCCCGTACCCTCGCCGCTCTTGAACGCTGCCGGAACAAAGGGCTGCTGATCGGCATCGCCACCTCCCGGGGCGAACAGAACGCCCTTGGCTATCTGGAGCAGCTCAAACCCGATGCAGTCATCTCCAGCGCAGGGGCATTGGTGCGGCTCAGGGGCGAGGCGGTGCATGTAAACGGCTTTACCGGTGCAGAAACAGCGCAGCTGCTCCGGGATCTGAAGCGCATTGCCGGGTTTATCCCACCCATGACTGTGGATGGTGTGGAGGACTATTACCGCAACTATCAATTGCCCCCTGAGGAGACCGACCGCACATGGGAGACCGGCATTCTGACCGATTTCAAAGATTTCTCCCTGCCCAGCCTGAAGATCTGCTTTGAAACAGACAAGCCTGCGCTGGCAGAACACATCAAGGCAGGTCTAGCCCATTGCGACTGCATCCGCTTTTCCGACGGCAACTGGTACAAGCTTACCCCCAAGGGCGTAACCAAGGAAAGCGCCATCCTGCAGCTCTGCGGCTGTCTGGGCATTACTCCGGAAAACATTGCCGCCTTCGGCGACGACTATGCCGATCTGGGCATGCTGGGGCTGTGCGGACTGGGCATTGCCATGGGCAACGCCATACCGGAGGTGCAGAAAGCTGCGGATATCGTTATCGGCAGCAACGATGAAGACGGCATTGCGCTGTGGCTGGAGGAGACTTTTCTGAAGGGGTAAAAAGCCGATGCGCAACAAATAAGCATACAAAAACCAGGATGCATTGAGGCATCCCGGTTCGGACAAATGAAGAAGTGCGGGGTGCAGGGGGATCATTTCCGCAACCTCAGTCGGCGTACAGTCCACTAACCGTGGTCTGTACTTGCTTCGGTTGACGACTGCGGGTCGCTAACGCCTTTGGCGTTGTGCGCACTGCGCACGCACTTCCCTCCGTCTCCCCTGCCAGGTGTGTGCAGAGCCCACAAAAACCCTCCGGGATGCAACGATAGCATCCCGGTTTTTTGGTGCCGTTTTACGCCGTTACGATGGCGTTGGCCTCGTGGAGCTTCAGGTATTCCACAGCCCACTCGCGCATCTTGTATTTCTGGATCTTGCCGGCGGCATTGCGGTCGCCCAGCAGACGGATATAGGGAGTACCCAGCTTCTCTGCCAGACGGATGTATTCTTTGATCTCCTCACGGGTCTCGTTCCACTTGTAGGCATCCTTGAGCACACAGCCGGTGGACAGGCAGGGGATCTCCAGATGCATGCGCTTCCGTTTGGCAATGGTCTTATCCAGCTGATCGGGGCGGAAGGACTGTGCACGCACAGAAAAAAAGTCGTTGCCAAGACCGCGCATCTCGATGCCGTCAAAGCCAAAGTCCCTTGCCATGGAGTACATATCAGACCAGGAGAAATCGGGGCAACCCAGGGTGGAAAATGCGAGTTTCATAAACGTACCTCCCTCTGTTTAGCGCCGGAATACAAAAAATGCTTCCGTCTCCGGCAGTTGACTGCAAGAGACGAAAGCATGCTGTATACATATCTTCCGCGGTACCACTCTTGTTGGCGGCGATGCCGCCCGCTCAGGCATCCCATGAATGCCTTTTCCCTTTTACGGTGGATATCCGTCTGCTATTACTGAGCGTTTATCGCCTTTGCAGCAGCCGCTCGGAGGCCAGTAGCGATCGTTCTCCCCGTCTGCTTGCACCAACCGCAGACTCTCTGTAGGCGGAGGGGCGATCGTTTCTCCCCGTCGTCGCGTTTATGTGGGGATTTTATCAATTCTTTATACCTGTGCCAAGCAGAACAAGTGTATTTCGCTTGTTCCGCATTACAGCTTTACAGCCTTTTTGGGGCAAGCATCCACACAGTTCATACACAGAATGCATTCGGTGCCGTTTTCTCTCTTGCGCGAGGGATCCAGCATATCCACATTCATGGGGCAAACCTGCCTGCATTTGCCGCAACCCACACAGGCATCCGCATCCACTTTGATGCGCATCAGGGAAAAATAGCTGGCAGGCTTCAGAAATACCGTAATGGGGCAGATATATTTACAGAAGGCTCTGTTATCCTTGAAGGCAAAAGCCAGACCGATACCTGCCGCATAGTACAGCACGTTACCGATCAGGAAACTCCAGAACATGATTTTTTCAAGCTGCTTTACCTGAAACAGGAACAGTGCGCTCACGAATGCCAGCGCCAGTCCGAAGGTGATATAGCGGATAAAGCCCAGCTTTTTTCTGGGCGATACAGGCTGCTTATAGGGCAAAAAATCCAGCACCATCGCCGTCCAGCAGGCATAACCGCACCAGCCCCTGCCAAAGAGCACCGGTCCGAAGATCTTGGCTACCGCATAGTGGATGGTGGCCGCCTCGAACACGCCAAGGAACAGGTAATACCAGAAACCTTCGATCTGCATATTCTCATTGCAGCAAAGCCCCAGATACACCAGCATATACAACCCTACGCCCAGCTGTACCACCTGCCGGGCATATTTGTACCGGTTGGCATAGAGGGCGAGCCCCAGCGCCAGAAAGCCACCGATATAGGTAAAGTTGAACAGATAGAATAAGTTGTTCTTTGTAAGCCAAAGGGTTATGGCAATCGTTTCAAAGATGCCGAAGATGACCAGACTTGGCAGATACTTTTTCAGCTTTTGCATAAGCTCTCTCCCCGTTTGCGCAATTCGTGAAGGGATCCGGACAGAATGAAAGAGAGCTGCCGCAAGCAGCAGCAGCTCTCTTGAAAGAGTGTTAGAAGTTCTCCACCAGGGTAATCTCGCTGTAACGCTTCATACCGGTACCGGCGGGGATCAGCTTGCCGATGATGACGTTTTCCTTCAGGCCCAGCAGCGGGTCAACCTTGCCCTTGATGGCGGCATCGGTCAGCACGCGGGTGGTCTCCTGGAAGGAAGCGGCAGACAGGAAGCTCTCGGTTGCCAGAGAAGCCTTGGTGATACCCAGCAGCACACGCTTTGCGATGGCGGGGTTGCCGCCAGCCATGATGGTATCGCGGTTGGCTTCCTCGAAGCGATAGATATCCACCAGAGAGCCGGGTAGCAGGTTGGTATCACCGCTGTCCTCCACGCGTACCTTGCGCAGCATCTGCTTGACGATAACTTCGATATGCTTGTCGCTGATGTTAACGCCCTGCTGACGGTATACGCTCAGAACCTCGCGCAGCAGATAATCCTGCACGGCCTTGACACCCAGAATGCGGAGCAGATCGTGGGGGTTGATGGAACCTTCGATCAGTTCCTGACCGGCCTCTACCACCTGACCATCGGTAACCTTCAGACGGCTGCCGTAGTTGATCTGATAGGTCTTCTGCTCGTGGGCATCGTCCAGAGACGTAACAACGATCTCGCGCTTTTTCTTGTTCTCTCCCAGAGAGACCTTACCGGAGATCTCGCTGAGGATGGCATCACGCTTGGGCTTACGGGCTTCGAAGAGTTCTTCGACGCGGGGAAGACCCTGCGTAATATCGTCGCCGCTGGCGATACCGCCGGTATGGAACGTACGCATGGTCAGCTGGGTACCGGGCTCACCGATAGCCTGTGCAGCGATGATACCAACGGCTTCACCAACATCCACAGCGCCGCCGGTAGCAAGGTTCATGCCGTAGCAGCGGGCGCAGACGCCGGTCTCGTTGCGGCAGGTAAGCACGGAGCGAACCTGCGCCTTGGTGATGCCGGCTTTAACCACCAGCTTGGCCTTGTCGTGCGTGATGGTCTCGTTGAGAGCCACAAGGATCTCGCCGGTTTCGGGATGGATAATATCCTCGGCAGCCACACGACCGATCAGGCGATCCTCCAGGCTTTCGATGACCTGGTTGTTGATGCTGATCTCCTGAATGGTAATGCCGCGAACCTTTTCGCCGCGGGCGGCAAAGCAGTCATCCTCGCGGACGATCACTTCCTGAGAAACGTCTACCAGACGGCGGGTCAGGTAACCCGAGTCAGCCGTACGAAGAGCCGTATCAGCCAGAGACTTACGGCTGCCGTGAGAGGACAGGAAGAACTCAAGAACGCCCAGACCTTCACGGAAGTTTGCACGAATGGGCAGCTCCAGCGTACGACCGCTGGGAGAAGCCATCAGACCGCGCATACCGGCCAGCTGAGAAACCTGTGCCGCACTACCGCGGGCACCGGAGTCGGTCATCATACGGATGGGGTTGAACTTGCTCAGACCGGGCAGGATCATGCCGCGCAGCTTGGCAGTGGTGCTGTTCCAGATCTCCACGACCATGTTGTAACGCTCGTCTTCGGAGACCATACCCATGCGGTACATGTCGTTGATCTCGGCAACGTTCTTATCGGCTTCTTCCATGATCTTGGGCTTATCCACAGGCACCTTGATGTCGCTGACGGCAACGGTAACGGCGCCGCGGGTGGAGTACTTGAAGCCCAGAGCCTTGATATTGTCCAGCACCTGTGCGGTACGGTGGATGCCGTGCTTCAGGTACACTTCGTCGACAACCTTGCCCAGCTCTTTCTTACCCACCAGAGTATCTACCTCCAGGGGGAACATCTCGTCCAGGCAGGTACGGGGCTTACGGCCGATATCCTGCGGGATCACATCGTTGAAAATGATCTGACCCAGCGTGCAGTTGATGCTTCTGCAAGCCTTTACGCCGTCGTACTCGCGCTCCACGCGAATGCGGATGGGAGCCTGCAGGCTCAGCTGACCGGTCTGATAGGCCAGCATGGCTTCGTCGGGGCTGCCATAGCTGTGACGGGCGGGCTCGCCGTTCTGATCCAGCACATACTCGCCGTTCTCGTCCTTCCGGTAGCCGCCCAGAGCATCGGGGTTTTCCAGCGTCAGGTAATAGCAGCCGATAACCATGTCCTGAGAGGGGGACATAACGGGCTTACCATCCTGAGGCTTCAGAATGTTGTTGTGTGCCAGCATCAGGAAGCGGGCTTCGGCCTGTGCTTCCAGACTCAGGGGCACGTGGATAGCCATCTGGTCGCCGTCGAAGTCGGCGTTGTAAGCGGTACATACCAGAGGATGCAGCTTCAGCGCCTTGCCTTCTACCAGCACGGGCTCGAAGGCCTGGATACCCAGACGGTGCAGCGTAGGTGCACGGTTCAGAAGCACAGGGTGCTCCTTGATGACCTCTTCCAGAATGTCCCAGACCTCGGGACGACCCTTCTCCACCATGCGCTTGGCATTCTTGCCGTGGTGCGCCTTGTTCTGGGCCACCAGACGCTCGATAACGAAGGGCTTGAACAGCTCCAGAGCCATTTCCTTGGGCACGCCGCACTGATAGAGCTTCAGTTCGGGACCGACAACGATAACGGAACGGCCGGAGTAGTCAACGCGCTTACCCAGCAGGTTCTGACGGAAACGACCCTGCTTACCGCGCAGGAAGTCGGACAGGGACTTGAGGGCGCGGTTACCGGGGCCCGTTACGGGACGACCGCGGCGACCGTTGTCGATCAGGGCGTCAACGGCTTCCTGCAGCATGCGCTTTTCGTTGCGCACGATGATGTCGGGCGCGCGCAGCTCGATCAGGCGCTTGAGGCGGTTGTTGCGGTTGATGACGCGACGGTACAGGTCGTTGAGGTCGGAGGTGGCAAAACGGCCGCCGTCCAGTTGTACCATGGGACGCAGATCCGGGGGCATAACGGGGATCACGTCCAGGATCATCCACTCGGGCTTGTTGTTGGAGAGGCGGAAGGCCTCCACAACCTCCAGACGCTTTACGGCGCGGGCGCGCTTCTGACCTTCTGTATCGCGGTCGCGCTCCTTCTCGGCCAGCTCTGCGATCTCCTTCTTCAGCTGTACGCTCAGGGCCTCCAGATCCAGAGACTGAAGCAGCTCCTTCACAGCCTCGGCGCCCATGCCGGCACGGAAGCTGCCCTTGCCGCACTTCGCCTCTACCTCGCGGTACTTGGCGTCGTTGATCAGCTCGTGGAGCTTGAGACCGGTCTGGGCGGTGTCGCCGGGATCCAGCACGATGAAGTTGGCAAAATACAGCACCTTCTCCAGCGTACGGGGGCTGATGTCCAGCAGCATGCCCATGCGGCTGGGGATGCCCTTGAAGTACCAGATATGGCTTACAGGGGCAGCCAGCTCAATGTGGCCCATGCGCTCACGGCGCACCTTGGCACGGGTAACCTGCACGCCGCACTTGTCGCACACCTTGTTCTTATCCTTGAACTTGATGCGCTTATACTTGCCGCAGTTGCACTCCCAGTCCTTGGTGGGTCCGAAGATGCGTTCGCAGTAGAGACCGTCCTTCTCGGGCTTGAGGGTACGGTAGTTGATGGTTTCGGGCTTGGTAACCTCGCCGCAGCTCCACGCGCGGATCTGTTCCGGCGAAGCCATGCCGATCTGGATGGAATCAAGATTGTTCAGGTCAAACAAAATACGGCACTTCCTTTCAGTATATCGGCATGCGGGATGTTATTCTTCATCCATGGGGTCGCTGTCCATGTCCATGGAGCCCAGGTCTTCGCCCAGATCCATATCGAAGTCGTCCAGCTCATCCACATCCATGGTGAAGTCAACATCCATATCCACATCGGCAGCAGCCTCGGGATCCACCGCCACGGTATCGGCGGCTTCTTCCTCGGGCTTCTCATCCTGACGGGAAGAGGAAGCGATATCCATCTCGAAGTCTTCGTCATCCAGCTCGCGGATGATGATCTCTTCCTTGTTGGCATCCAGCACGCGGATATCCAGCGCAAGAGACTGAAGCTCCTTGATGAGTACCTTGAAGCTCTCCGGCACGCCGGGAGCAGGGATATTGGTGCCCTTGACGATGGCTTCGTAAGCCTTTACGCGGCCCACGATATCGTCGGACTTGACGGTGAGGATCTCCTGCAGGGTATTGGCGGCACCGTAGGCCTCCAACGCCCAGACTTCCATCTCGCCGAAGCGCTGACCGCCGAACTGGGCCTTACCGCCCAGAGGCTGCTGGGTGACCAGAGAGTACGGACCGACGGAGCGGGCGTGCATCTTGTCGTCTACCAGATGGTGGAGCTTGAGGAAGTACATATAACCGACGGTAACGGGGTTTTCGAAGGGCTCGCCCGTACGGCCGTCGTAGAGGATGGTCTTGCCGCTGGGATCCTTGCCGGCCATTTCAAGGCACTTGGCGATGTCATCCATGGTGGCGCCGTCGAACACGGGGGTGGCAACGTGCCAGCCAAGGGTCTTGGCGGCCATGCCAAGGTGCACTTCCAGCACCTGACCGATGTTCATACGGGAGGGAACGCCCAAGGGGTTGAGCACGATCTGCAGGGGCGTGCCGTCCGGCATGAAGGGCATGTCCTCTTCGCGCAGGATGCGGGATACAACACCCTTGTTACCGTGGCGGCCTGCCATCTTGTCGCCCACGCTGATCTTACGCTTCTGAGCGATGTAAACACGAACCATCATGTTTACGCCGGGGGCAAGCTCGTCCTTGTTTTCGCGGGTGAAGACCTTTACGTCAACAACGATACCGCCTTCGCCGTGGGGCACACGCAGGGAGGTGTCGCGTACCTCGCGGGCCTTTTCGCCGAAGATGGCGCGCAGCAGGCGTTCTTCGGCAGTCAGATCGGTCTCGCCCTTGGGGGTGACCTTACCGACCAGAATGTCGCCTGCACGAACCTCGGCACCGATGCGGATGATACCGTCTTCGTCCAGATCCTTCACGGCATCGTCGCCGATGTTGGGAATATCACGGGTGATCTCTTCCGGCCCCAGCTTGGTCTCGCGGGCTTCGGATTCGAACTCCTCGATGTGGATGGAGGTGTAGATGTCTTCCTTGACCAGCTTTTCGCTGATGAGGACGGCGTCTTCGTAGTTGTAGCCTTCCCAGGTCATGAAGCCGATGAGCACGTTGCGGCCCAGACCGATTTCGCCGTTCTCGGTGGAAGGACCATCGGCGAGCAGGTCGCCCTTTTCGATGCGCTGACCGGCCTTTACGCGGGGATGCTGATTGATGCAGGTGCCCTGGTTGGAGCGGGCAAACTTGCTCAGCTTGTAGGTATGCACCTCGCGGTCGTCGTCGCGGATGACGATCTCATCGCCGGCGACCTTTTCGACCACGCCGCTTTCCTTGCTCAGCAGTACAACGCCGCTGTCGTGGGCAGCCTTGTATTCCATGCCGGTACCGACGATGGGGGCTTCGGGCACCAGCAGCGGCACAGCCTGACGCTGCATGTTGGAACCCATCAGAGCACGGGTAGCGTCGTCGTTCTCCAGGAAGGGAATCATAGCGGTGGCAACAGAGACGATCTGGCGGGGGCTGACGTCGATCAGGTCAACGTTCTCGCGGGGCACCTGCACAAATTCGGCCTTGTCACGCACGGTGATGTATTCGTTGGTGAAGGTGCCGTCAGCCTCCAGAGGCTCCTTGGCGGCAGCCACAACGAAGAAGTCTTCTTCGTCGGCGGTAAGGTAAACGATCTCGTCGGTCACCTTGTGGGTCTTGGGATCGATGACACGGTAGGGGGCCTCGATGAAGCCGTACTCGTTGATGCGGGCGTAGGTAGCCAGAGAGCCGATCAGACCGATGTTGGGACCTTCGGGGGTCTCAATGGGGCAGATACGGGCATAGTGGCTGTAGTGAACGTCGCGGACCTCGAAAGAGGCGCGGTCGCGGTTCAGACCGCCGGGACCCAGAGCGGACAGACGGCGCTTGTGGGTCAGCTCGGCCAGAGGATTGGGCTGATCCATGAACTGGGACAGCTGGGAGGAGCCGAAGAACTCCTTGATGGCTGCGCTGACGGGACGGATGTTGATCAGCTCACCGGGCTTTACATCGTCGGCGTCCTGAATGGCCATACGCTCGCGCACCACGCGCTCCAGACGGCTCAGACCGATGCGGATCTGGTTCTGCAGCAGCTCGCCCACAGAGCGCAGGCGGCGGTTGCCCAAGTGGTCGATATCGTCGGTGAAGCCGATGCCGTAGGGCAGGCCCAGCAGATAGCTGATGGAAGCGACGATATCTTCGGTAATGATGTGCTTGGGCATCAGGTCGTGGAGACGGCTCTTGACGGTCTCCCTCAACTCTTCTTCGGTCTGGCAGGAAGCAAGGATCTCCTTGAGCACGGGATAGAGCACCTGCTCCTGTACACCGGCTTCCTTGGGATCGAAGGGCAGGTAGCAGGCGGCATCCACAAAGTGGTTACCCACGACCTTGTGGTTCTTGCCCTCTACCTCTACATATGCCTCGTTGATACCGGCATTCTGCACAGCGCGGGCAACTTCTTTGCTGATCATCTCGCCGGCCTTGACCATGACCTCGCCGGTTTCGGGATTGACGATATCCTCGCCGGCAACGCGGTCCTGGATACGGGTGGCCAGAGACAGCTTCTTGTTGAACTTGTAGCGGCCCACGCGCATCAGATCGTAGCGCTTGGCATCGAAGAACAGGGAGTTGAACAGATTGGTGGCGCTCTCCTTCGTGGGGGGCTCGCCGGGCTTCTGCTTCTTGTAGATCTCGATGAGACCTTCGTCCTTGCTCTTGGCGTTGTCGCCCTTCTGGATGGTCGCCATCAGGCGCTCGTCCTCGCCCAGCAGATCGATGATCTGGGCATCGGTGCCGTAGCCCAGGGCACGCAGGATCAGCGTGATGGGCAGCTTGCGGGCACGGTCGATGCGGACGTACAGCACGTTGTTGGAGTCGGTTTCGTACTCCAGCCATGCGCCGCGGTTGGGGATCACGGTGGCAGAGAACAGGTGCTTACCCGTCTTGTCGATCTGATCGCCGTAATAAACACCGGGAGAGCGTACCAGCTGGCTGACGATGACGCGCTCTGCACCGTTGATGATAAAGGTACCGTGCTCGGTCATGAGGGGGAAGTCGCCCATGAAAACCTCGGAGCTCTTGATCTCGCCGGTTTCACGGTTCTTGAGACGGACGACGACCTTCAGCGGCGCAGCGTAGGTCATGTCGCGTTCTTTGCAGCGCTCCACGCTGTTCTTGGGCTCTTCCAGAGAATAGTCCACGAATTCCAGCGAGAGATTTTCCGTATAGTCTACGATCGGCGACACGTCATCCAGCACTTCGCGGAGATCGGTCTCCAAAAAGCGCTGGTACGAGTTCTTCTGCACCTCGATGAGATCGGGCATATCCAGGATCTCGTCGATGTGAGAAAAGCTCTGGCGCGTTCTGTGCTTACCCATTTGAACTTCATGCACCATAAATGCCATCACCCCTTATGTTCCTCGCACTTTCCCAAAACATTGCTTCTTATTGACCCAGACATCGCAGCAGGAATTTCCTGTTGCAATTCTTGCCCAAGGCATGTACAATACCTATCGGCACACTGGCATAAAATGCTCAGTTTAGATACTAATGCAATTTACAATTTTAGCACTCGTATACGCATATGTCAATAGTCCACAGGGGCAGGAGACACTTTTTTCACGAAAATTTTTTGCGGCGCAGAAAGCTCTCTGTTTTTGTTTTTTCTGTGTACGGAAGGGGGAGGCTCCATGATCAAATTCGGACAGGTTACCGCATACGACAAAGCAAAAGGTATGGCTACCATTACCTACATCCGCCCCGATGCCTGCGAAAAGTGCGGCGGCTGCAATACCATGAGCCAGCAGGGCACCATTACCCTGAAGTGCGACTGCAGGGAAGGCGACTGGGTTCGGGTGGAGCTGCCCGACAACCGCTTCCTGAGCGCTACCGCCATCGCCTATGCCATTCCTTTGGCGCTGTTTGTGGGCGGTCTGCTGCTGGGCAACGCCCTCTCCGGCGGCAACGAGCTGTGGGCCATGGCAGGCAGCATCATCGGTCTTGGGCTGGGTGTGGGCGCGGTGCGGCTGTGCGACCGTTTTATCAAGGGCCGCCCGGAATGGACACCCCATGTTGCCCAGATCTACGACCACAAGCCCGACACCGGGGTGCTGGGCTGCGGGCAGGAATAAGGCCGCCAGAAAACCGCATACCATCGTATCGGAGGATCCGGAGACGGATCCTCTTTAATTTAATCAAAATTCAACAAAAAATCACCAAATCGCCCCTGTTCAAATAGCAAGGAATGTGTTATACTGTAAAGTGTTAGATGGGAACGTTTGCCTGATCCATCGACAAATACATGCCCCGCACCACCCGCATGCCGACGGAATACCGTTTGCATGCTAAGACTTTATATTTCTTTTTCCCTGCGTTGAATTGTTTGCGCAAATGCGCTGAAGGAGGCTTATATGTCAACTACCGAACAGAGACTCAAGATCATTCCCCTGGGCGGCGTAGATGAGTTCGGCAAGAACATAACCGTTGTTGAATACGGCGAGGATATCCTCGTAGTGGACTGCGGTTCCATATTTCCCAAGGAGGATATGCTGGGTGTCGACCTGGTGATCCCCGATGTTACCTATCTGATCAAAAACCGCAGCCGCATCCGCGGCATGCTGCTGACCCACGGCCACGAGGATCACATCGGCGCAACGCCTTATGTGCTGCGGCAGGTGCCCATGCCCCTTTTCGGCACAAAACTGACCCTTGCACTGGTGGATTTGAAGCTGAAGGAGCACCGGGTTGCCGGTATTCCCCTCAATGTGGTCAAACCGCGGGATGAGCTGGATCTGGGCTGCTTCCATATCAAATTCATCCACGTGAACCACTCCATTGCGGGTGCGGTGGCCATTGCCATTACCTGCCCGGCGGGCACCATCGTGTTCAGCGGCGACTTCAAGATCGACTTTACCCCCATCGACGGCGAGGTAGCCGATCTTGCCAGTTTTGCCATGCTGGGCAACGACGGCGTGCTGGCGTTCCTGTGCGAGAGCACCAACGTGGAGCGCAAGGGGCACACCATGTCCGAAACCAAGATCGGGCAGACCTTTATCGATATGTTCCAGCAGGCAAAAGGGCGCGTGATCGTTGCCATGTTTGCCTCCAACATCCACCGTGTGCAGATGGTGGTGGATTCTGCCGCCATGTTCGGGCGCAAGGTGTGCTTTGTGGGTCGCAGCATGGTAAACGTGACCCGCGTTGCCATGAGCATCGGCGAACTGAAGATTCCGGAAGAAAACATCATCGATGTGGATGATATCGACAGCTACGCCGACGAAGAGGTGCTGGTGGTGACCACCGGCAGCCAGGGCGAAGCCATGGCCGGTCTGACCCGTATGGCATACGGCGAGCACCGCAAGCTGCAGATCCGTCCCACGGATATGGTCATCATCTCCGCCCATCCCATCCCCGGCAACGAAAAGCCCGTTGCCCGCGTCATCAATCAGCTGTACCGCTGCGGTGCAAACGTCATGTACGGTCAGCTGGGCGAGGTGCACGTTTCCGGTCACGCCTGCGAAGAAGAGATCAAGCTGCTGCACGTGCTGTGCAAGCCCCAGTATTTCATTCCCATCCACGGCGAGTATGCCAAGCTGTGGCAGCATGCCGAGCTTGCCGAATCGCTGGGTACCCCCAGCCAGAACATCATCATTCCCGAGATCGGTCAGGTGATCGAGATGAGCGAAGACTTCCTCGACATCACCGGCACGGTTCCCACCGGCGGCGTGCTGGTGGACGGTCTGGGCATCGGCGATGTGGGCAACGTGGTGCTCCGCGACAGAAAGCACCTGAGCCAGGATGGTCTGATCATCGTGGTGATGGCCATCGACCGGGACAGCGGCACGCTGGTATCCGGCCCCGACCTGATCAGCCGCGGCTTCGTGTATGTGCGTGAAAACGAAGACATTATCGAAAACAGCCGCGAGCTGGCCCGCAGCATCATTGCCAGCTACGGTCGCATCGACGGCAGTGAGTGGCAGAACATGAAAAATCGCATCAAGGATGAGCTGCACCGCTACATTTTCGACCAGATCAAGCGCAACCCCATGATCCTGCCCATTATTATGGAAATTTAACGATACCGGAAAAACCCGGAACCGTTCCTCCAAACAAAGGAGGAACGGTTCCTTTTTCTTATGAGCGCTTGACTTCCGTCACTTCCCAAAAGAAAGCTATTGATTTATCCCATCCATATTTGGTATAATGCAATACAGAGAAATGTCGGCAGAACGTTTCCTTGTCCGGCATAACAATTTAATGGAGGTTATCCTTATGAAGAAATTGCTTTCCCTCGTTCTGGCTCTCCTGTTGGTCTTTGGCTGCTTCTCCAGCGCTCTGGCAGTCAATGAAGACGTTGAAGGCAAGGTGACCATCTACACTTCCATCTATCAGTTCGTTATCGACATGATGCTGGAAGAGCTGAAGACTGAGTTCCCCAACCTGGAAGTTGAAATGTTCTACGGCGGCACCGGCTCCCTGCAGACCAAGCTGACCGGCGAAATGGAAACCGGCACCCTGGGCTGCGACATGATGCTTGTTGCCGAGCCCGCTTACTCTCTGGAGCTGAAGGAAGGCGGCTGGCTGCACTCCTTCGAAGTTGAAGATGCCGAAAGCATCCTCCGCTTCCCCTATGACGAAGAAGGCTACTGGTACCCCGTTCGCGTTTGCAACATGGTGCTGGCCTACAACCCCGAGCTCTACACCCCCGATCAGCTGCCCAAGACCTTCAAGGAGTTCGCTGAGGATCCCTCTCTCAAGGGCCTGATCTCCATGGGTAACCCCCTCACCTCCGGCACCACCATGGCTGCCGTTGCCGCTCTGACCGACAAGTACGGCTATGAGTACTTCGACGCTCTGGGTGCCAACGACGTAATGATCGAATCCGGCTCCGTTGCTCTGGGCAAGCTGGAAACCGGCGAGTGCAAGGCCGTTATGATTCTGGAAGAGTCCGTGCTGAAGGAGCGCAAGGAAAAGGGCTCCAAGCTGGCCTGCATCTATCCCGAAGACGGCGTTATCCTGATCCCCTCCACCGCTATGATCGTGGCTGAGGAAAAGAGCGCCAACATGAACATTGAAGGCTGCGAAGCCGTTGCCAACTGGCTGCTGAGCGAAGCCGGCCAGAAGCTGATCCTGGAAGGCTACATGCACAGCGTTTTCGCCGGCATGACCGATGTGCCCTATGACTCCATCAGCACCGATGAGCTGATCACCAAGGATATGGGCGTTGACTGGAACCGTTGCTACACCCAGCGTGAAGAGATCCGCACTGAGTTCCAGGAGCGTGTTACCGTCGAGTAATCCCACATTGCAAACGAAGATAGCGCATGCTGCATGAGCGCAGCAAACGCTGACGACTTCCCGGGGGAAGCCTCCCAAGCGGCGGCTTCCCCTGATGACTATTCCCCGGTAATGCCGGGAATGCAAACCGTACGAGGAGTGTACTTGGATGCAGGTACAGACAGATATCCAAACCAACAAATCTTCCGAATTCCGCTGCAAATTCGGCCTGATCCTGTTTTTGCTGCTGGGTGCAGCATTGATCGCCGCCGGTATTTGGGGCATTAATCAGTACAACACTTCCGGCTTCGATCAGGAAGCCGCATATGGCTATATCCATCAACTGTCCGGGCAGGTGGACGACCTGTACGAACAGGGCATCGCTCCCGTGCTTGAGAGCATGGATGCCGAAACAAAGTCCGTCATTGATCAGCTGAGCGGTGAATTGCTGGCTTCCGCATGGACGGAGGCTGCAAAGGAAGACCGTGCTTCAGCTGCCGAAACATATCTGAATGCTGCATCCGATCCCGAAAGGGAAAAGATGGAGCTTTTGGCGGTCACTTATTCCGTGGCAGGCCCCAAGGTTTCCTCCAAGGAAAAGAAAGCACTGGCAGCCCTGACTGCCGAAGAACGATCCGCTTTCCGCACGCAGCTGCTCACCGGTATTGCTGATGAAGCACTGGAACTGCCCGAACCTGCCCTCAGCGCCGTTGAAGGCGAAGAAGGGCTGGACCGTGCTGCGATTCTGATGCAGTTGTTCTTCACAAGCGTGAATGCAGAGAACGAGCCTCTGACCACCGACCACGTGAACGGTCTGAAAAAGGCCGCACGCAGCGCCGATGCCCGTATAACTGCCTATGGCATGATCAGCCGCAGTCAGGTACCGTGGGCAGCACAGCTGGTGCTTTCCCACAGCAAGACGGTCATTCTTGCAGGCATCCTGCTTTTGCTGGATGTTCTGCTGCTCATCTTCCTGTTGCGTGCGGAAGGTAGCTGGCATATGGACCTGAAGTGGCTGGTGATTCTGCTGATCGTGGATTTCCTGCTGCTGTTCCAGGTGCTGCCGCTGATCTATCTGGTGGTGAAGGCGTTCTTCCCCGAGGGCACCTTTACTTTTGAGGTATTCAAACGCCTCTATACCTACCCCATGAATCTGGGTGCTCTGAGCAACACACTGATTGCTGCTGCCGCTACCATGGTGCTGGGCACCCTGCTGGCTTTCCCGTTGGCATGGCTGATCGGCCGCACCAACCTCTACGGCAGAAAGTTCTTCCGCTCCCTGTTTGTGCTCACCTACATGGTGCCCCCCTACCTGGGCGCCATGGCATGGCTGCGCCTGCTGAACCCCAACGTGGGTACCATCAATGTGATCCTTCGTACCATCTTCCAGTTGGGCGATGCCCCCGGCCCCCTGAACATTTACTCTTTGGGCGGCATGATCTGGGTGCTGACCACCTTCTACTATCCCTATGCGTTCATTACCATCTCCCGTGCTATGGAGAAGATGGATCCCTCGCTGGAGGAAGCCAGCCGCATCAGCGGTGCTTCGCCTTTGAAGACGGTCTTCAAGGTGACCCTGCCCATGATGACCCCCAGTCTGATCGCCGGCGCTCTGCTGGTGTTCGTATGTGCCGCCAGCTGCTACGGCATTCCCTCCATCATTGGTGCGCCGGGCAAGGTGCACACCGTGACCACACGCATTATCGAGTATAACGGCATTGGCGCACAGGGTCTGAGCGATGCGACCGGTTTGTCGGTTTTCCTGATGGTGATCGCCATTGTGGTGCTGTACATTTCCGACTTTGTGATCGCAAAACGGCAATACATCACCGTATCCGGCAAGTCCACCCGCCCCAACATCGTGGAGCTGAACAAGTGGCGCATTCCCCTGACGCTGCTGGTAGGTCTCTTTGCCGTGATCGTGATCCTGATTCCCTTTGCCACTATCCTCACCACTTCCTTCAAGGTGGATCTGGGCAAGTCTTTGCTGGACTTCTCCAACATTACCCTGAGCCATTGGCAAACCATCTTCACCCGTTCCGAAACACTGGAGTGCCTGAAGAATTCCCTCATTTTCGGCGCTATTACCGCAACGGTGGGTATCGTGGTAGCCTGCACCATGAGTTACCTGCTCCAGCGTACCCGTATCCGGGGCCGCAAGATCCCCGACTTCCTGATCACGCTGGGTTCCGGTACCCCCTCTGTGGTTATTGCGCTGGGTCTGATCATGACCATGAAGGGCGATTTCGGCGTCAACATCTACAACACCGCCTATATCATGATCATCGCCTACCTGATCAAGTACCTGATGATGGGCATGCGTACGGTTGTTTCTGCCATGAGCCAGATCCACGTTTCGCTGGAGGAGTGCTCTCAGATCTCCGGTGCAGGCTGGGCAAAGACCATGTTCAAGATCACCGGCCCGCTGATCTTCCCCTCCATTGCCGCCGGTTGGTTCCTCATCTTCATTCCCAGCTTCTACGAGCTTTCCATGACGGCGCTGCTCTACTCCAACAACACCAAGACCATCGGCTTCCAGCTGTATGAATACTGGACCTATACCAGCCAGCAGCAGGCCTCAGCCATGGCATTCGGTATTCTGCTCATCGTTGTGGCGATCAACTTCCTGCTCAACAAGCTTACCAAGGGCGAGTTTTCCATCTGACCGGGGCGGAATTGCCCACAGATGTTTTCTCTAACAGAAAGGATGGATCCTGATGGCAACAGTAACCATAAAGCACATCACCAAAGCCTTTGGTGATAATGTGGTGCTCAAGGAGTTCAATGAAACGTTTCAGGACGGCGAATTCGTGACCCTGCTGGGCCCCTCCGGCTGCGGCAAAACCACCATGCTGCGCATCATTGCCGGTTTTGAAAAGCCCACCTCCGGTGAGCTGTACATTGATGACCAGCTTGTATCCGGCGGCAAGACCTTTGTACCGCCGGAAAAGCGCAGCGTGGGCATGGTGTTCCAATCTTACGCCGTATGGCCGCACATGAATGTTTTTGATAATGTGGCCTATCCCCTCACCATAAAAAAGACCCCCAAAGCAGAGATCAAAAAGCAGGTGGACCGGGTGCTTGGCATCGTTCATCTGACACAGTATGCGGAACGCTTCCCCAACCAGCTTTCCGGCGGTCAGCAGCAGCGTGTGGCCCTTGCCCGTGCGTTGGTGGCAGCCCCCAAGCTGCTGCTGCTGGACGAGCCCCTGAGCAACCTGGATGCCAAGCTGCGTGAATCCATGCGGTTTGAGATCAAGGAGATCCAAAAGGAGCTTGGCATTACCGTTGTGTATGTTACCCATGACCAGACCGAAGCCATGGCTATGTCCGACCGTATCTTCCTCATCAATCGGGGCGTGGTGCAGCAGTGCGACAGCCCTGAGGTGATCTACAACCACCCCAGCAACCAGTTTGTGGCAGACTTCCTGGGCAAGGTGGAATTCTTCAAGGGCGAAGCCAAGGACGGCAAGATCACCTTCCCTGCCATGAACGGGCAGCACATCCTCTACGACGGCCCCAAGACAGGCAAAGTGGAAGTGGCCATCCGTCCGGAAAACCTGTACTTCACCGCACCGGAGGAAGGGCAGCTGACCGGTGTACTGGAATCCCAGTACTATCTTGGCGATGTGGATGACTGCCGGGTACGGGTAGGCGACAGCCTTGTGCGTGTGATCGCTCCCGGACATGTGTTCAAGACCCTTACCGATGGGCAGCAGGTAGGCATCGGCGTGCGTGATTTCCTTGTATTTGACGACGACGGTATGCTGGAGCAGCTGCTCAAGATCCAGACCTGATGAAAAGAAACTCCTCATGGGGGGAGGGTTCTTAAGGATGAAATTATCCTTCCAACGAAAAAGCGAGCATTTGGCGAATACCGAATGCTCGTTTGCATATGGCGCGCCAATATACGCAATGCACGGGTACTGTGCGTATCATTGCGCCCTCACCTAACAAGGGAAAGTGGGCTTTAGGCCTGCTCGACAAATTGCCATTGATAAAGGGATAATCACCGTTATCATCATACTCGGGTGTCCCATGCAAACCGTCACCAATTCCATCGCAAACATCATCAAAGCACTTCGTTGCCCATTTTATAGGGTTCTTCACCGGATCCCCAAACATCTCGACAAACCGTGCTTTGACCAGCTCATCCAGCTTTGCAATCTGTTGCTTGCGGAGGGAGATGAGGGTGAATACTTTGCTGGAGTCCAGCGACAGCGCGACCACCAGTTCGCGCAGGGTTTCGGCCATAAGTTTTCACCTTCTTTTCCTTGCGTTATAAGAGAAAATCAGTTATAATGGTCAATATCAGACAAGCGCAAAAATGAAAGGAGTTGACCGCCAATGAAAAAGACCATCGCACTGGCACTTTCCATTGTCCTCGTCCTCGTTTCACTTTCATGCCCCACGCAGGCCGAA
>JAFXBE010000013.1 GCA_017516765.1 Clostridia bacterium
CAGCCCTCCGATTGTCAATCCGAAACCAGCGGCGTGTACGGTGGTTTCGGAACCCTTGCGTAGCAAGGGGTTCCTATCGCCGTTTGCCGCCCGGGGAGCCGTAGGCTCCTAGGCAAACGGTGCAAAAGTCGTCAAAAAAGTCGCCGCAGGCGTGTTTTTTGACGAACTGAAACGAGCATCCGTCGGATGCTCGTCTTTTTTGTCATCAGCCCGAAAACTTCCCCTTGCCCCGCTTTGCGGGGCAAAACCGGGTCAAGGGGCAATGCCCCTTGCGGAGGTGCAGGAGGCAGCGCCTCCTGCCGGGGAGCGGGGCAGCGCCCCGTCCCGTTTACCTCAGCACCGCTCCAGCACAGCTGCAAAGAACGTGACCGTTCCCTTGATCAGACTGACCGGGATACGCTCGTTGGCGTTGTGGATCAGCCCGCGCTGCTCCTTGGAAAGGGGCATGCCGCTGAAGCGGAAAACATGGTCGCAGAACTTGGAATAGTGGCGGCTGTCGCTGCCTGCCAGCATCAGGTAGGGGGAGACGATCACGCCGGGGTAAGCGGCGCGGATGGCCTCGTCCAGCCGGTTCCACGCTTCGTCGCCGGTCTGGGAAATGCGGGAGGGTTCCTCACCGGAAACATATTGGAGGGAAACGGCATCGTCCCCGATAATGGTCTCCATGCGCTTCATGGCCTGCTCGATGGTATCGCCGCAGATCAGACGAAGGTTCACACCGGCGGTGGCCTGCGTGGGCAGCACATTGTAGGCCTTGGAGCCCTGTGCCATGGTGAGGGCGCAGGTGGTGCGCACAAGGGCGTTCAGCTCGCCGCCGCTGATGCGGCAGATCAGGTTCAGCACGGGGGCGAAGCACCACAGGTTGGCAAAAATCAGCTTAAACAGGAAGGTGCTTTCCCGACCCATTACATCGAACATTTCCAGCGCGGGCTTGGTCAGGGTAAAGGGCATGGGCTTCTGCTCCAAACGTTGCAGGGCCCGCCCCAGACGACCCATGGCCTGCTTTGCGGGTGGTGCGGAAGCATGCCCGCCTTTGCCGGAAGCAGTCACATCCACGCAGACCGCGCCCTTTTCGGCAATGCCGATCACGGCGGCAGGCTTCTTTACGCCGGGGAATACGTTTTCCACGATGGCGCCGCCCTCGTCCAGCACAAAAGCGGGCTGTATGCCGCGCTTCTGCAGCTCTGCTGCGATGGCGGGGGCATCGCCGCCGAAAATCTCCTCATCGCCGCCGAAGGCGAAGTATACATCGTTTTCCGGTACAAAGCCCCGGGCGATCAGCATTTCGGCGGCTTCCAGAATGCCGTGCAGGGTGCCTTTGGTATCCAGCGTGCCCCGCCCCCACAGTTCTCCGTCCTTGATGATGCCGGAGAAGGGCGGTTCCTGCCACTGGGCTTCCTCCACAGGCACCACATCGTAGTGCGCCATGAGCACAGAGGGGTTTTCGCTGCTCTTGCCTGCCCAGCGGTACAGCATGCCCCGCCGCCCCAGAATCTCCCGGGGACAGGTGGCGGTCACCAGCGGATAAGCGGTGGTCAGATAGTTCTGCAGCTTGGTAAACTCGTCCTTGTCCTCCAGCGTTTCATCCATGTGGGATACCGTGCGGAAGCGGATCAGTTCCTGCAGACGTGCGGTGGCGGCGGCTTCGTCCACAGGATAGGCAGCCTGCGCCGGTGCGGGCTTTTGAGTGGGTTTGAAGGCGGCTGCACGGATCACCAGCACGGCGATCAGGATTGCCAGCAGCCCCGGCAGGATCCACAGCATCAGCCATCCACCTCCGGCTTGGCGGGCTTGTCCAGCATGCCCTTTTTGTAAAGCAGACGGGCTGCACCGATGGCAATCAGCACGCCCACGGGCACCAGCACGCTCACGCTGCCGCTGAGACCGGGAGCGATCAGGAACAGCACGATCATGAAAAGCAGCGGTGCGGCGGCGATCTTGGGGTTCTTGGAGATGAACACCACGCCCAGACCGCCGAAGAGCGCGGGCAGGATGTTGTCAAAGGCAGGCTTGAGCACGGGAGAGGAGAGCACAGGCTCCAGAAGCCCCAGTGCAAACACGCCTGCGGCGATCACCAGCACCGTCACGATAGAGCTGGTAGCGATGGCAATGGTGGAGATGATCTCGCCTTCTTCGGTACCGGCCTTTACTTTGGCGGCCTCCATGGCGTTGAGGGCACAGGGTACCTTCAGGCTGGTCAGGTTGCCGGTTACAAAGCCCAGATAGGTGCCGCCGGTGCCCAGCATGGGCACATAGGTGAACACTTCGATAATGCCCACCGTCCAGTACATGGGGGCTACGCCCAGCAGTGCCTTCAGAATGGCGGTGATGGGCGGCCATGCGTTGTAATAGACGCAGATGGCGACAGGGGAGAGGATCATCATGGTCAGGGCAATGCCCATCCAGATGCGTCCGTAGGTATGCAGCTGTTCTTCGTAGGGGGTATTCTGCTTCATTGCTCCTGCCTCCTTACTGCATCAAAGCGGTGATGGGGATGCTCAGCGCCATAGCGCCCAGCATGCTGATGGGCAGCGCATACTGCTCCAGCCAGCTCATTTTGCATTTCTTCATCAGCAGTCCGCAGACAGCCATCAGCAAAGCGGATACCAATGCCACCGCCAGCGGGATAAAGCCGGGCAGCCCCTTGCGGATGTCGGCAAACAGCATGCCCACAAAGGCGGAGATCATACCGAGGAACAAAGCGTCCATCACGATGTCCCGCCAGCGGGTATCCTTGCCGCCGATGGAGTTGATGCCCTTCTGGATCTTTTTGAGCCCGAAGAGCACCAGCAGGATGCCTGCGATAATGCCCAGCGTCATGGTCCAGGCGATGGCGGCGAATACCTTGGGATCAACGATGGTCTCGGTGACCGATGCGCCCATGGCGTTGGCGGCGATGGTGGCGGCGGGCAGCTCGTAGGTGACCGCGCCCAGAATGCTCAGCCGCAGCCAGGGGAAGGGCAGCCCCAGGAACTTGCTCAGCGTGATGATGCCGATCAGGATGCTCACCGCCGGGGCGAGGGTGAACAGGCTGGAGGAAAGAATGGTCTTGCGCACCGTGGTCATGGAAATGCCCACCTTTTTGGCGCGCTGAATGCTTTTGACAAGGAAGAAAACCGACTGGGCGACCACGACGGCGATCACAGCGGCTGCCACCCAGTAGAGAAACGGGTCGTTGACGGAAAACGGCATGGGGGAACCCTCCCTTTTCAGGTTTCTTTGGTGTTACAGCCGCTCCACGCTTTCGCTGTTTACAAAGGCATGGATCAGCTTGCAAGGGCTCACGGGCTCGCTGCTCAGCACGATGCAGCGGCGGATGGCGTCGATGGCTTCCTGTGCGCTCTGCTCATCCTTTGCATGCACGGTAGCCAGCAGATCGCCTTCGGTTACCCGGTCGCCGATGCGCACGTTCATCACAAAGCCCACGGCGGGGTCGATCACATCCTCCTTGGTGCGGCGGCCTGCGCCCATCTGCTGGGCAGCATTGCCCAGACCAACGGTATCCATGGCGGCTACGTAGCCCTCGCCGGTGGCGGTGCATGGCAAAACGACCGGGGCCTGGGGCAGGGCGGATACATCGTCGCAGCAGGCGGGATCGCCGCCCTGAGCGACGATCATTTCCTTCAGCTTGGCAAGCCCTGCGCCGCTGCGGAGGGCTTCCTCCATCTTTGCTTTGCCCTCCGGCACGTCCTTGGCTGCGCCGCCCAGCACCAGCATGCGCGCGCCCAGCTCCAGCGCGACGGTCAGCAGGGGGCCTTGGGTGCGCCCTGCCAGCATATCGATGGCTTCCTTCACTTCCAGAGCGTTGCCTACATGGCTGCCCAGCGGCTCGCCCATGTCAGTGACCAGCGCCACCATATTGCGCCCCGCATCGCAGCCGATGCGCACCATGGTCTGGGCAAGGGCGATGGAATCCTCGGTGGTCTGCATCAGCGCGCCTGCGCCGGTCTTTACATCCAGCACGATGCCCTTTGCACCGCTGGCAAGTTTCTTTGAAACGATGCTGGAGGCGATCAGTGGCAGGCTGTCCACGGTGGAGGTAACATCCCTGAGGGCGTAGAGGGTCTTGTCGGCAGGGGCAAGGTTGGCGGTCTGCCCGATCACTGCCACCCCGACGGTCTTCACCTGAGCGAGAAAATCTTCCTCACTCAGGTTCACGCTAAAGCCCGAAATGCTTTCCAGCTTGTCCAGCGTGCCGCCGGTATGCCCCAGCCCCCGCCCGCTCATTTTGGCAACGGGTACGCCGCAGGCAGCAACCAGCGGTGCCAGCACCAGCGTGGTGGTGTCGCCCACACCGCCGGTGGAGTGCTTATCCACCGGAATGCCGGGAATGGCATCCAGATCCACTACATCGCCGGAATGGGTCATCGCAAGGGTGAGCAGTTTGGTCTCTTCCCGGTTCATGCCGTTGAGCCGGATCGCCATCAGCAGCGCCGCCAGTTGGTAATCCGGTACGCTGCCGGTGGCTGCGCCGTTTACAAAAAAATCGATCTCCTCAGCGGTAAGCGCTTGCCCCAGCTTCTTTTTTTCGATAATGGGCACCATATTCATAGCCTGACCCCCTTTGATCAAAATACAAAAAGCGGCGAAAGCATCGCTTCCGCCGCCCGGGTGTTACATCTGGATCAGCATGCGGCCGCAGTTTTCACATTCAATAATGCCGCTGTCGTTCTTGAGCTTGCGCAGGGTGGCCTGAGGCAGGCTCATGTTGCAGCCCATGCACTGGCCGGAATAGAGCTTGGCGACCGGGGGCGTGCAGTGCTGCTTGATGGTGCGGTACTTCTCCAGCAGCGCAGGATCCAGACCGGCGGTCTTTTCCTCGGCTTCCTTGCGCTTCTGCTCCAGCTCCTTCTTCAGCTCCTTGGATTCGGCTTCGTAGGCTTCCTTCTGCTTTTCGAACTCGGCCTTCACCGTAGCGAACTTGACGCGGATGTCCTTTTCCGCCTTTTCGCGGCTGGCGGCTTCCTTCTGGATGGTACGCATTTCCTTTTCGTAGTCCTCCAGATCGCTCAGCAGCTTCTGGGCGTTCCGGGCGGCTTCCTGCGCCTTTGCCAGATCGGTGGGCGGGGTATCCTGCATACGCTTGGTCATCTGGTTCAGCTGTTCCTCCAGACGGACGATGGCCAGCTTGATGGTCTCCACCCGGTCGGTCATCTGAGCCACTTCGGCTTCCAGCTTCTTGGCAGCATTCTGCTGCTCCACCAGGAAATCGCGGTTTTTCTTCATGGCAACACGGGTGGGGTTGCGCTTGATCTTGGCTTCAAACGCATCGGCAGCCATGTCGGCCTGTTGATACTGCAGCAAAAGTTCGATCTGGGTCATGTGGTGTTCCTCCTTGTTGTGCCCCTGCGGAGTACGTTGCTTCCGGCAGCGGGCGGTCACATATGGGTAGCGCCCGCAAAAGGCGGGGCCATGGAAAGACGGGTTTGGATCTGCCAGCCCTCCTCTGCTGCGACAGTGTGCAGCCGGGCTTCCAGAGCGGGCATGGCGGGCTGCTCTGTGGCATGGTGCCCGCCATCGTAGATGACAAGCCCCTGCGCAGCAGCATCCAGAATTTCGTGGTGCTTTACTTCGCCGGTCAGAAACGCATCCGCGCCTGCTGCCAGCGCAAGCCCGTACCCTTCGCCGTAGGAGCCGCCTGCAACGGCAACCTTGCGGATGGTGCGTTCTGCATCGCCGTACCAGCGGGGGCTGAAGCCCAACGCCTGATCGATGTGCTCTGCCAGAGCGGCAGGGGAGAGGGGCGTGGGCAAAGTACCCACCCGCACATAATCATCCAGCGGGCGAATATCCTCCAGTCCCAACAGAGCTGCCAGCGTATCGCCGACACCGCCGGGAGCCTTGTCCCAGTTGGTATGGGCGGAAATGACGCTGATGCCGGCTGCCATCAGACCTTTGAGCATACGCCCGAAGGGGGTCTGATAGTGTATGCGGCGAAGGGGGTGAAAAATGACCGGGTGGTGGGTAATGATCAGCTCAGCACCCATGGCGGCGGCTTCCCGAACCGTCTGCTCGCTCAGATCCAGCGTAAGCACGACGGTGGTAACGCTGCTGTCGGGATCACCGATGAGCAGACCGGCGTTATCAAAGCCTTCGGCGGTCTCAAAGGGTGCGATCCCGTCCAGCCGGTGCAGGATATCGCCAACGGTGGGCTGCTTCATGGCGGTTACTCCTTTTCGTAGCTCTGCAAAGCCTCATCAATAAGGCAAAGCGTCTCGCGGAACTGCGCGAGCCGCTCAAGATCCTTTTGTGTGGTGGCTTTTTCCATCGCTTTGATGGCGCTTTGGGTGTATTGCTGCTCCCGGCGCAGATAGAGTTGCCAGTCTTTGGGACGCTCCCTGCGCAGGATGGGGCCGAGGATCAGCTCCTCGGCGGTATAGTCGGCTTCGCCCGGCAGTGCGGGCTCGGCACGCATGAGAATATACTGGCGTTTGCCGCTGGTTACGGCGGTTTCCCGGCGCAGCCGGTAGCCGATGTCGCAGAGGGTCCGGCGTACCAGCGGCAGGTCGGTCTGGGGGCTCAGGATCAGCGTTGCGCCGTGGAGCACAGGCTGCCCCTTGGTCAGGATGTGGGCCATGGTCTCGCCGCCCATGCCCAGAATAAAGACCGTATCCGGCGGCTGGGGCAGCAGAACGGCCCCGTCCAGCCCGTCGGCTACTGAAAAGGTCACCTTCTCTTCCAGCTGCATGGTGCCCAGCAAAGAACGGGCTTTGTCCAGCGCCTTGTCGCTGATGTCGCTTACCAGCATGTGGCTGCACAGTCCCCGGCTGAGCATGGATGCACTCAGATGCCCGTGATCCGCACCGATATCGGCGCAGATATGGCAGGGTACGGCCATGGCAACGGCGGCTTCCAGACGTTCGTCCAGCTGGGGCGCACGGATGGTTCGCATCTGTCCGTTCATCAGTCCAGATAATCCTTCAGCTTCTTGGAGCGGCTGGGGTGGCGCAGCTTGCGCAGGGCTTTGGCCTCGATCTGACGGATGCGCTCACGGGTCACCTTGAAGACCCGGCCCACTTCCTCCAGCGTGCGCTGGTGACCGTCGTCCAGACCGAAGCGGAGACGCAGCACCTTTTCTTCGCGGGGGGTGAGGGTATCCAGTACATCCAGCAGCTGCTCCTTCATCAGGGTAAAGCTGGCGGCTTCGGCGGGGGCGGGGGCGTCGTCATCGGGGATAAAGTCGCCCAGATGGCTGTCTTCCTCTTCGCCGATGGGAGTTTCCAGAGAAACGGGCTCCTGCGCGATCTTGATGATCTCTCGCACCTTGCTCTCGGAAATGTTCATCACCTTGGCGATCTCGTCGGGGGTGGGTTCGCGGCCGTATTCCTGCAAAAGCTGGCGGGAGATGCGGATCAGCTTGTTGATGGTCTCCACCATGTGCACGGGGATGCGGATGGTACGGGCCTGATCGGCGATGGCGCGGGTAATGGCCTGCCGGATCCACCAGGTGGCGTAGGTGGAGAACTTGTAGCCCTTGCGGTAGTCGAACTTGTCCACAGCCTTGATCAGACCCAGATTGCCCTCTTGGATCAGGTCAAGGAAGAGCATGCCGCGGCCCACATAACGCTTGGCGATGGATACCACCAGACGCAGGTTGGCTTCGGTCAGTTTCTGCTTGGCATCCTCGTCGCCCTCTTCCATGCGCTTGGCGATCTCGATCTCCTCTTCGGCGGTCAGCAGGGGTACTTTGCCGATCTCCTTCAGATACATGCGCACCGGGTCGTCCACGCTGATGCCCTCGGGTACGCTCAGGTCGATCTGCTCCGGCTCCACCATATCTTCGGGGTTCATGGGCGCAAACTCGGCGACCACGTCGATGCCCATGCGCTCAAGGGTCTCAAAGACCTTGTTCATCTGCTCGGCATCGATCTCCAGCTCCATGATCTGGTTGGCTACTTCTTCGCGGGTAATGGTGCCCTTCTGCTTGGCATCCTCGTATAGTTCGTTGAGCTTCAGTTTGATCGCTTCGCGCGACTGATTTGCACTCAACCGTCTCACTCCTTTTGTCGTACGCAGGGGGTTACTTGAATTGCTTCAGTTGCTCGGTGAGCAGGAAGGCGCGGTAGGTTTCCTTGGCGCGTTCTGCTTCGGGCAGGGTGGGCAGCGAGGCTTCCACACGCTGCAGCTCGGCTTCCAGCCGTTGGCGGCGCAGCTTGTTCAGGCAATCGCCCGCCATTTTGCGCAGGCCTTCGTCATCCACACGGGTATCGATGGCCATGATGCCGCTCAGGGCGGCACGGCTCTGGTCGTCGGGCTGCTGCTCCATCAGCGCAGCGGGAGAGCTGCCGCCGAGAAGCGCCTCGCACAGAGCGCGCAGGTGTTCGTCCTCGAATTCTTCGGGGGTTACGATGTCTTTGGGCAAACGTCCCGTAGCCAGCACAGCCAGCAGGGTATGGGCTGCCTGATCGGTCTGGGGATCTGTGGCCCGTGGTCTGTTTGCCTTTCGGGTAAAGGTTTCCCGTGGAGCGGATGGGGTATGCTGCCCTGCCGGGCGAAGCCCGATCTGCTCCATGAGCACGGTTTTTTCGATGCCGGTCTCCAGCGCAAGCCTTTTCAGGTGGCTGTCCAGCTCTACGGGTTCGCGCACCTTGCGCAGAATGTCGGCGCAGGCTTTGGCATACTGCACCCGCCCTTCTTCCAGAGACATGTCGTACTTCTCTTTTTCGCGCTGCATACGGTATTCCACCGCCGATACGGGCTTTAGCTGATGGAAGGCCTCTATGCCTTCCTGACGGATAAACTCGTCCGGGTCAAGCCCACCGGGGAACACCAGCACACGGGCAGGTACGTTTGCCTCCTCCAGTACATCCAGACCGCGCAGAATGGCATTCTGGCCGGCGCTGTCGCCATCGTAGGCAAGCAGCACCTGGGGTGCAAAGCGGTTGAGCAGGCGCGCCTGCTCGGGGGTCAATGCGGTGCCGAGGGTAGCGGCAACGCCCTCTATACCATACTGGCTCAGCGCTACCACGTCCATGTACCCTTCCACAAGGATCACCCGTTTCAGACCGCGTGCCTTACGCAGCAGGTTGGCTGCGAACACGCCTAAACGCTTGTTGAACGCAGGGGTGTCGGAGGTGTTGAGGTACTTGGGTTTGGCATCGCCCATGGCCCGGCCGCCAAAGCCGAGCACATTGCCGTAGGCGTCGATAATGGGGAACATGGCGCGGTTGCGGAACATATCGAAGCTGCGCCCGTCGCGGGTGAGCATCAGTCCGGCCTGCCGCAGCTCGTCTTCGGTAAAGCCTTCGTCCATCAGCGTTTTGCAGATGTTGGGGCGTTCCGGGGCTGCGCCGATGCCGAAGCGGCGGATCACCGCATCACTCAGACCCCGGTTCTTCAGGTAGCTGAGGATGCTTTCGCCCTCCGGCTGCCACAGATGCTGGTGGTACAGCCGGGCAGCGGCTTTGTTCGCCAGAAAGATGCGCTCTTTGAGCGATCTGCGCTGCTCGTAGGCGGGGTCGTGCTGCATCTCGGGCAGGGGCATGTGCAGCTGCTCTGCCAGATGGGCCACCGCTTCCGGGAAGGAAAGGTGCTCCATCTCCATCACAAACTGGATCACGCTGCCGCCGGCCTTGCAGCCGAAGCAGTGGTAAAGCTGCTTTTGCTCATCCACATGGAAGGATGGTGACTTTTCGTTGTGAAACGGGCACAGACCTACGTATCTATGCCCGTTCTTCTTGAGCGTAACGTAAGAGCCGACCACCGATACGATATCGGCCCGTGCACGCAGTTCATCCAGCCATTGGGAAGGGAATCTTCCGGCCATGGTTTCTTTCACCCACTCCTTATTCATTCGCCGCGGCGGGTTACATTCCTGCCGGTGAAACAACAAATTGCGACAAACCGTTAAAAAATTCCATTGGCGCCGGGCATGTATACCTCGGTAAAGCGCTCGGTGGCGTAGCGGTCTGTCATACAGGCAACAAAGTCGCACACGGCGCGTTCTGCGCCTTCGGTGTAGCAGATCTCCAGATATTCGGCGGGCAGCTGCTCCGGGTGGCGGCTGTAGTGGTCGATCAGTGCAGAGACCACATAATCGCACTTTTCTTCCTCCCGGGCGCGCCAGCTGTCGTGGTACACATTGGCAAAGAGAAAGGCGCGCAACTCGTTGCTGGCTTCGGCGACCTCGGGGGTCATGCGCACAAAGGGCTGCTCCCGGCTTTCCCGCACGATGTCCGAGATCATGGTGTTGATGCGCTCGCCATGGGTCTGCCCAAGAACCGACAGGCAGCGGCGGGGCAGCTCGAAGGGCTTGAGAATGCCACCCCGGATGGCATCGTCGATGTCGTGGTTGATGTAGGCGATCCGGTCTGCCAGACGCACGCACCAGCCCTCCAGTGTGGCGGGCTCATCCTTGCCGGAATGGCAGCGGATGCCGTCCAGCGTTTCGTGGCACAGGTTGAGTCCCTTGCCCTCGTTTTCCAGCCGTGCGGCAACCCGGTGGCTCTGCTCGTTGTGGCGGAAGCCGCCTGCCACCAGCCTGTCCAGCGTGCGCTCGCCGATGTGTCCGAAGGGGGTATGCCCCAGATCATGTCCGAGGGCGACGGCTTCGGTCAGATCTTCGTTCAGCCGCAGGGAGCGGGCGATGGTGCGGGCTACCTGCGCCACCTCCAGGGTATGGGTCAGGCGGGTGCGGTAGTGGTCGCCCTTGGGGGAGAGGAAGACCTGGGTCTTGAATTTGAGCCTGCGGAAGCTTTTGCAGTGGATGATCCGGTCTCTGTCCCGCTGGTAGCAGGTGCGCAGATCGCAGGGGTCGATCTCCCGCTCCCGGCCTTTGGATGCCATGCTGAGCGCAGCATAAGGGGATAAACGCTGCTTTTCTTCCCGTTCCTGTTCCTCGCGGAAGGTCACGCCGCTCGCCTCCGTACCTTATGTAATGTGAAGGGGTTACATTTGGTTTATACGGTGCACACTGCCCGAATTCCTGCTTTTTTGCGAAAAATGCCTGCTTTTGGGCGCAAGCTTTGCAATTGGCACGGAAAATGGTATACTATCCTTGCGGTTTTCTGCCCAACCGGCAGACCGTTCAAGATTTGCAGCTACCGCTTTTGGGAGGTTTTATGGCATATCAGGCTCTTTACCGCCGCTGGCGGCCTACCACGTTTTCACAGGTGCTGGGGCAGACGGCTGCCGTTAAGGCGCTGCGCAACCAGATCGAGGCAGGGCGTATTGCCCATGCCTATCTTTTCTGCGGCTGCCGCGGAACGGGCAAGACCACCATGGCCAAGCTGATGAGCCGCGCCATCAACTGCATGAATCCCACCCAGGGCGATCCCTGCGGTGAGTGCGATGTCTGCCGCGCCATTATGAACGAGACCACCATGGATGTGGTGGAGCTGGACGCCGCCAGCAACAACAGCGTAGAAAACGTGCGCGAACTGCTGGAGCAGGTGCGTTACCCCGCCCAGCTGGGCCGGTACAAGGTGTACATCATCGACGAGGTGCACATGCTTTCCACCGCTGCTTTCAATGCGCTTTTGAAGACCTTGGAGGAGCCGCCGGAGCATGTGGTGTTCATCCTTGCCACCACCGAGCCCCAGAAGCTGCCCGCCACCATCCTTTCCCGTGTGCAGCGGTACGATTTCGGGCGCATCCCCACCGGGCTGATGGTGGAGCGCATGCACCTTGCCCTTTCCGAAATGGGCATCACCGCCGAGGAGGAAGCGTTGCAGATGGTGGCACGCGCCGCCGAGGGCGCCATGCGCGATGCCTTCAGTATTCTGGATATGTGCGTTGCCGGTGCGGAGGCGGGCAGCATCACCGCCGCGCAGGTGCGGGATGTACTGGGCACCTCCGACAAGGATTTTCTGTTCGCCTTTGCCGATGCGCTGGCTGCCTCGGATGCAGGCGGCGTGATGCGCAAGGTGGACGAGCTGATGCGCTCCGGGCGGGAGCCCCAGGTGTTCCTCAGGGAAATGTCCTCCCACATCCGTGCGCTGCTCACGGTAAAGGCTGTGGCGCAGGATGCCGCCTCCATTCTGGATGTGACCGACGAGGATGAAAAACGCTACCGCAGGCAGGCGGAGCAGTTTTCCGATGCCCGGCTTCTGCGCATCCTTGATGGCTTTGTAAAGGCAGAGGGCGAGCTGCGCTTTGCCTCCACCCCCCGCATCGGGCTGGAATCCGCAGCCCTGCGTGCCTGCCAGCCCATCACCGGCGAGAGCAGCGAGGCGCTTCTGGAGCGGATCGGCGAGCTGGAAGCCCAGCTGACCCAGCTGCAAAGCAAGCTGGACAGCGGCGCCTATACCGTTGCCGCCCCCGCCGCAGAGACTTCCCCCAAGCGCAGTGCAAAGCCTGCCGGGGAAAGCGCTGAAGCCGCCGCCCCCGCCAAGCCCGCCCCCAAGCCCATTCCCGGCGATGCCGTGGGGGTCTGGAAGGAATTCCTCAGCCTGCTGAGCAAGAACGAGCCGCCGCTTTTGGGGCTTTTGCGCAACGAAAAATTTCTGGGCGAAGAGAACGGTGTTTACCGGGTGCAGATCGCCCATGCCAAGAAGGATTTCTCTTACGTGAAGCTGAACCAGCCCGCCCGCAAGGATAAACTGACCCAGTGTCTATGCGAAGCGGCGGGAAAGACGGTTTCGCTGGAGATCCTTCTGGAGGGGGACAAGCCTGATGCCGCCATGACATCCACCCGCGCCGATGCCCAGCAGACGCTGATCGATACCTTCGGGCGGGAAAACGTGCAGATCGATGAAGGGAAGAACTGATCTTGAAAAAATCGTACCAGAAGGCGCACCAGCGCAAGGAAGGCGTTAACTACAAGCACGATCTGGGACAGCATTTCCTCTACGACGAGGCGCTGCTTTCCGCTCTGGTCAAGTCCACGGGCGTTACCAAAGAGGATAAGGTGCTGGAGATCGGCCCCGGCAGCGGCATGCTCACCTATCAGCTCTGCCAAGAGGCGGGGCAGGTGATCACCGTGGAGGTGGACGAGGATGTTCTGCCCTTCCTGCGCATGAAGACCCGAGAGTTTGACAACCTTTCCATCGTGGTGGGCGACATCCGCAAACAGCCCATCCGGGAATTGTGCGCTCCCCTTGGCGAGAACTTTTTCGTGATCGCCAACATCCCCTACAACATTACAACCCCCATTCTGGATCTGCTCTGGGAGAGTAGGCTGCCCATCCGTCAGCTGTCGCTGATGGTGCAGAAGGAGGTGGCGGATAAGCTGGCGGCACAGCCCGGCGATGAGCTGTACGGTCTTCTCAGCGTGCGCTGCCGCTATTATGCCGAGCCGGAGATCGAAGCCATCGTTCCCGCCGAGGCCTTCACCCCGCCCCCCAAGGTGGACAGCGCCTTCATCCACCTGCGGATGCGCAGCGAGCCGATCCTGCCCGTTGTTAACGAAAAGCTGCTCATGCGCATGCTGCGGGAGGGCTTCAACCACCGCCGCAAGACCCTGACCAACGCCCTCAAGGGCACCGTGGACGGGGATAAGCTGGTTGCCGCCATGGCGGCGCAGGGGCTCAAGCCCACCGCCCGCGCAGAAGAATTGACGGTGGAAAGCTGGATCGCCCTCGCCAACGCCTGCGCACAGTAAACATCACCATTCGGCTTCCTTCCGGTGCCAGTGGCGCACCTTGCCCGCTCCGTACAAAAGCAGGCAGATCCCTGCCGCAAGGGGATAGATCCATTGCCGGGTAAGGACTGCCGGCACGGTCATGCCCAGTCCGTACCACAGATACCGCTTCAGCCGCCCCGGGGAGAGGATATCCTCCAGCCATCCGGAAAGGGTGCGACGCCGGTGCTTCCGCCCCTGCGCCATCCGGTGCAGCTGCTCGTCGGTGGCGGGTGCATTCGCCCCGGCAAGCGCCACCAGCTCCTCCCGGCTAACGATGCGGATGGGCATCTCCAGATCCTCCGCATAGGCGATTGCCTCCCGGCTTACGGGGGCGGTGACGCACAGAATGCAGCGGTCGGCTTCCTGATCGTGGGCATCCCGAACGGCTTTGATGATCTGCTGCACATTGATGGGCAGGCTTTCGTGCTGGGCGATGAGCCGCACCAGCACCCGCCCGCCCTTCCACGTGCCCAGTACGCCCCAGGGCAGGGCCTTTTCCATGCGGATATCCGCTTTGGGCAAAAGCCACAGCGCAGCCTGAAATGCAGCATGCCGGGGGGAGAGCATCATCAGCCGGCTCAGGGCCAGCTCCCCGCCGATCATCTGCCGCATCTGGCTTTCCTTGCGCAGCATCCGTTTCTTGCCGAACTGCCGCACCGCCAGCCAGAGCAGCCCGCCCATGGCAATGCCCGCGGCAAGGGCGGTGGGCCGCAGCCCCCACAGCCAGACGAACCATGCCGTACCCGCCAGTGCCGCCAGAAGGGCACGCAGCAGCTTGTCCGCAGCCTCTGCCAGAGGGGCTCTGGGCTGGTATTTATGCATGCAAAATACACCCCACTTTCCGGAAATAGCTTTCCCTTTCGCGGGATTTTTAGTATAATCATTCAGTCAAACCACAGAGAGGAGGCGCGGCAGTGCCAAAGGAAAAGATCGGTCTCATGGGGGGCAGCTTCAATCCCATCCATGAGCGGCATTTGGAAATGGCATCCTGCGCCCTGAAGGAAGGCGGGCTGGATCGGGTGCTGTTCCTGCCCACCGGCAACCCGCCCCACAAAAAGACCGGGCTGGAGGAAGCGGAACACCGCTACGAAATGACCCGACTGGCGGTAAGCGGCATTCCCGGCTTCGAACCCTGCCGGGTGGAGCTGGAGCGCAAGGGCACCATCTATACCGTGGATACCCTGGCGATCCTGAAAAAACAGTACCCCAACGCCGAGCTTTACTACATCATCGGCGAGGATACGTTCTTCGATCTGCCCAACTGGCGCAAGCCCGATAAAGTCTTTGAGTTGACCCGCTTTCTGGTCTGCCGCCGGGATACCCACGATCCGGAGGAGGATCCCCGCTGTGGCAAGATGCGCAAGATGGGCTGCAAATTCAGCTTTCTCAGCCTGCCGCCCAGAGACGTTTCCTCCACCGCCGTGCGCGCAGAGCTGAAGGAGGGCGGCGATCCGGACGAACTGAAGCCGCAGGTGATCGAGTACATCCGTCTGATGGGGTTATACGGGCGCGAGCCCATCCCCGCCGACGGCGAGGCTTACTATACCAGGCTGAAAAAGAACCTGAGCGACAAACGGCTGATGCATTCCCTGCTGGTCAGCTGGTCGGCGCGCAGACTGGCGAAAAGGCACGGCGTGGACGAAAACCGAGCAGCTACTGCGGCCCTTTTGCACGACTGCGCCAAGTGCATGCCCCTCAGCGCCATGCAGCAGCTGGCAAAGGAGCACCGTCTGCTCCTCGACAAGATGAGCCTGCAAAGCGGCAATCTGCTCCACGGCCCGGTGGGCGCAGTGGTGGCAGAAAAGGAGTACGGCGTAACCGATCCCAACGTGCTGGCAGCCATCCGCTGTCACACCACCGGCAAGGTGGGCATGCTGCCGCTGGATATGATCGTGTTCCTCTCCGATAAGATCGAGCCCTCCCGGCGCAGCTATCCCGCGCTGGAAGAGGTACGAAGGCTGGCGCAGGAAAGCCTTCCCGCCGCCATGAGCCATTCTCTCCGTTCCACCCTTGACTATGTAAAGAGCCAGAGCGGCGTTCCCCACCCCGCCACCCAGCAGGTGGCAGATTGGCTGGATCGCCTGATGGCACAGCAAAGGAGCAATGAAAATGAATAACGAACTGATCCGGAAGATCGCAGGTATCCTCTACGAAAAGAAAGCCAAGGACATCGTTGCGCTGGATGTGCACGACCTGACCGTGATCACCGACTGCATGCTCATCGCCAGCGGCCGCAGTGCGCTGCAGGTCAAGTCCCTCTCCGACGAAGTGGAAGAGAAGATGAGCGAGATGGGTCTGGAACCCGTGCGCAAGGAAGGCCAGCAGGAAGGCCGCTGGGTGGTGCTGGATTACGGCACCGTGCTGGTGCATCTGTTCCATCCCGAAGAGCGGGAGTTCTACCGGCTGGACAAGCTGTGGGAGAACGACCAGAACCGTATCGCCCTCGGCTTTGAAGAGGACGACGAGGACTGAGGTGAAACAATGGAATTTCAACTGGTTACCGCTCAGGATCATGCCTCGCTGGCAGCTGCCATGGCACAGGCGTATTCCGAAGCCCCGTGGAACGAGAATTGGTCGCAGGAAAGAGCGCTCCGCCGGGTGCAGGGTATTCTGGGCAACTATCGGGGCATGGGGCTGAAAGCTGTGGAGGACGGTCGGGTCATCGGCGGTCTGCTGGGCTTTGTGGATCCCTACGCCGATGAGGACTTTTTCTACATTTCCGAACTGTTCGTTGTGCCGGAGCGCAAGCGGCAGGGCGTGGGCAAAGCCTTGATGCAGGCTCTGGAGCCCCATCTGCGGGAGGATGGTATCGGCGTTGTACAGCTGATGTCCATCGAGCCCAACGAAGCCTTTTATGAAAAATGTGGCTTGGAGAAGGACAGCGTGGCTGTGCTTTACAAGCGGGTATAAGAAAGGATCCCTCCGGAGAGCGTTTGCTTTCCGGAGGGATTTTTTTGGTTATGTTATTCTGATGTATGCATCTTGGTATACAGCCGAAAAGCAAATGCCATGGACGGGGGTAGCATAGATTTCAAAGTTGTCAGCATTATGGATGATCTCGATGAATGCCCGTATTTCTTTGTCGCCCGAAATGTTTGCGTCAAACATTTCGATATGGAGGATCAAGGCACCAAGCTGCAAGGGATCATCACGAAGTTCGATCCTTGCATCGGGAAACAGAGTGTTTGCGTATGTAAAGGCGGTACGTACATCGTTGATGCGGGAAGGATTCTCCAAAAACTGTTTCGGTGCTTCCAAATATCTGTTCAATTGCCTGAGAAGGTCATGGAATTCATGGTCTACCATTTTGTTTCCTCCTTGCAATGTAATAGTGGGAGATATCCTTGCGACATCTCCCACACAATGAAAACCACCACCACGCAGTTTCCACGATAACATTATATCACATATTGAGATAATTATCAACACCTCATTTTGAGATTGACTACAATAAGCTCAAATGGGGGTGATGATTTGCGACTGAGGGATCTGCGGGAAGATCGGGATTTGACACAAAGCGAGATCGCCACCTACCTGAAAATTCGACAGAATACCTATTCACAATACGAAACAGGACAACGGCAGATCCCGCTGACGCTTCTGATCCGTCTGGCGTATTATTATGATACATCTGTAGATTATTTATTGGGCATCACCGGCGAGAGCAGACCGTATCCCAGAAAATGGAATAGTGTAGAAGAATTCGATCAGCACGAATAAAGCGGAGCCGCCAATGAGCAGCTCCGCTTTCAGACTGTCGAAAACCCCCAGAGGTGTTGGAGGGCCGCAGCCCTCTGACTGCAAATCCGAAACCAGCGACATGCATTGCGGCCCAAAGCCGACCTGTGGTCGGCTTTGGGCTTCGGCGCTGTGGGAGCGCTATCGCGCTGTCCTCACGCCTCGGTTCACTGCGTTCACCCTTCCGGTGGTTTCGGAACCCTTGCGCAGCAAGGGGTTCCTATCGCCGTTTGCCGCCCTGGGAGCCGTAGGCTCCCAGGCAAACGGTGCAAAAGTCGTCTAAAAAGTCGACGTAGGCGAGTTTTTTGACGAACTGAAAGCGGAGCCGCCAATGAGCAGCTCCGCTTTGATTGTGTTAGGATCATTTATCCACCAGATACCGCACCGCCTTGCCGGTGCGTTTTGCATACTCGATCTCCGAACGGGTGCTTTCGCCGATGTATCCGCCCACGTTGATCACAAAGATCTCGTCCGCCATATCGATCTTTCGTTTGTGCATATCGTCCAGCATGGCTTTGGTGCTTTCTGTCCATAGCGCATCATCGCCGCTGTGCCCGAACATGCCTACGCTCAGAACGATGTTCCCTTCCAGCGTGAGCCGCTGTTGCTGCTCCAGAAACGCATCCTTGAAGCGGGTGGAGCCGCACAGGGTGATCACCTTGTATTTCCCGGTCATGGTTCTGCCTCCGTTCCGCTGCCTTCCGGCCGCACCACATTCATGCGCAGCATCAGCCCGGCAGGGATGCCCGCCCCCAATGCCCACAGATCGTAGGCGGCGTTGTCCAGCGCATAGAGCGGGTTTTGCAGATCGCCGTCCGCGGCTTTGGCGATCACGGGAATATTGCTTTGGCGAAGATGGGACAGCAGCCCTGCGCTTTCCCTGCGGAAGCCAAGCAGCCGCACATACTCCGGCAGGGGATGGGCTTCCAGCAATTCCTGCGTCACCCCCAGCAGCCCGTGGGTGCACAGGCGGCTGAGCCTTGCCCGGGCGTACCGCTTGGTTTTGAGGGCTTCCAGCAGGTTTTCCCGGTCGGTCGTCTGCCGGGCTGCCGCCGCCAGCCGGTGCTCCAGCCCTTCGGTGCAAAGGGGCAGCTTTTGCAGCTGTGCAGGGGTCATGGAACGCAGGGTGTGCAGCAGTACACTGTCCAGTGCATCCGGGCGGCAGACGGGCTTTCCGTCCCCGGTATGGGGCAGGTGATAGCCGCAGGCGGTCTCTGCTGCGGAAAGATCGCCGCCAAGGAATGCCCGCCGCACCGCTGTGGCGGAGGGATACGCCACGGGGGCTTCGCTTTGCCCGCCTGCAACGGTGGGTAACTCCCCGTCGTGGTAGCCGCCCACCCGCTGTACCGGCAGTGGCTGCAGAGGGCTGTTCAGCCGCAGCATGGCACGGCGGTAGCACAGGGCAAGGATCAGGTTGGGCTGCTGCCAGATCCCTTCGGGCAGCGTGCCGCTCCCGGCACAGGCTGCCAGCGCAGCTCCCTGCGCCGCCGCAAAGGATGCCCCCTTGTCCAGTTGCCCGTGCAGTATCTGCAAAAAGGCTTCCGTGGGCTGCTCCAACAGCCGGGCAGCGGGGGTCAAGTCGATGGTTTCATCCTCCGTACCGTAGCTCAGATGGGTCACAAACCCCAGCCGGGACAGGATATCCACCCCGCCGAGGGCAAAATGCTCCGCATCCCGCACCGCAAAGGCGCAGGGCAGTTCCAGCACCAGATCGGCCCCCGCGCGGAGGGCGGCCTCTGCCCGGAAGGCAGGGGTGAACAGCGCAGGCATGCCCCGCTGGGTGAAGGGGCCGCTCATCAGACAGACGATGGCTGCCCCCGGCAGTTTTTGCCGGATCAGCTCAAACTGCCGCTGATGTCCCCGGTGAAAGGGGTCGTATTCGCAAATGATTCCAACAACCGGTTGTTTCATGGCTGCGCCCGATGCTGCATGGTCAGAATCCCATTGCAGCTTTTTGGGCCGATCCCCCTTCCATTCTTTGTTTAATAGGTGTATACTGTATAATTGAGGTGTGGTTTCCTCTGCATTGTAGCATAACTGCGCCCAAAACGCTATCGGGAGGATGACGAAATGAAAAAACAATTGCTTTTTGTGTTTGTTGTCATGTTGTTGTGCTGCTCGCTGATGGCGCAGGCGTTGGAAATATCACCTGTTGAGGAAACCGAGAACGGCCTTGTCACCGCCGATGGCGATGTCTATCAGGTGCCAAAGGATATTGAAGGCTGGCTGATTCCCGGCATGACCTGTTATCCGGTGCGTTGTGGGCATTTTGCCGTCGATCTGCCCATGGAATGGGAATGCTTCGACGCAGGTTATGCGTATCCCGCAATTGTTGCTATGACGCCGGATGGCGGCGTGCTGATGGTGGCGGAATACCCGGCGGAAATGGACCCGGAAACCACGGAGGATGAATATGCCGCCTCCTTCCTGACGGAGGGCCGGGCTTTGTTTGCCGGCGAAACCACCGAATCCAGCAAGCTGCTGGATACCTTCCTGCTGGACGGGCTGCCCGCTTTGCAGGTGGAGATGGTTGGTCAGGGCTTTGAGATGGTCTGGGTCAACGATCAGGGTGATTTGTATTTCCTGATGTATCAAACGGGCATCAATCAGCTGGATGCCAACGTGCCGCTGGTAATGAGCAGTTTTCATCTGCCTGTGCAGCGCACGCCTCCTTCTGCTGAAGAATCGTTTTTTGAAACTCAAGCTTTGCCGGACGGTACGCTGGCCATTACAGCGTATACAGGCAGCGCAACCCATGTGCAGGTGCCGAAAACCATTGGTGGGCAAGCGGTTACACAGCTGGCCTCTTATGCGTTCTACGAAACCTCTGTGCGGCAGGTACTTCTGCCGGACAGCATTACCAGTATTGGTGAATTTGCATTTTCCGGTTGCAGCAGACTGGTTAGCATCCGGCTGCCTGCGCAACTTGAAGAACTCCCCAATGGTATGTTCGAAAGCTGCTTCGAACTGTATGATGTACAACTGCCCGATTCCATCACGAGGATCGGCGAGAGCTGCTTCTATGGCTGCAGCTATCTGGAAAGCATCCGCTTGCCCCGGAATTTGGAGCAGATCGGCAATTACAACTTCATCATCTGCCAATGGCTGGAACGGTTTGAGGTGGATGAGGACTGCGTGGGTTTTATAACGCAGGATGATGGCACCGTGCTCCTGTCCAAAGATGGAAAACGGCTGGTGTGCTATGCCCCGTGGCAGGAGCGCAGCCAGTATCAGGTGCCGGATGGCGTGGAAGTGGTAGATGCCATGGCCTTTAACGATGCCAACGCATTGGAAACTGTCATGTTCCCGCAGAGCATCCGTCAGATTGGCGGCGGCGCATTCGCCCGCTGCGTCCGGCTGCAGAGGGTGGAAATCCCGGTGATGGAAGCCGAACTGGGCATCATGCCCGGCATGATGGTGCAAACCGAGACTGGCGTGGAGAAAGTGGACGCCTACACCAGCATCATAACGGGTGGTCAAACCGTGCTTGTTGGCCCTGAGGGCGGCGCAGCCCAGCAGCATGCGCAGAAGTACGATATTTCGTTTGAAGCAATGGAACCCATTACCGACTAAGGCATTCCCCGCACTGCTGTGCGGTGTGAGGCGCAGGGGCATCCCTGCCATAAACGGTGCGCCCAGGAGAAGCGCATCCAAATGAAATCCATTCTAAAGGAGACAGTCACATGAAAATTCTTATCCTCAACGCGGGCTCTTCCTCCCTCAAGTATCAGCTCATCGATATGGATACCAACACCACCCTGGCCAAGGGTCTGGTAGGTCGTATCGGTATCGGCGGCAGCTCCATCAAGCAGAAGGCCAACGGTCAGGTCTTCGAGGTCGTTACCGACATGAAGGACCATACCGAGGGCATCGAATGGATGCTCAAGGGTCTGCTGGATCCCGAAAAGGGCGTGCTCAAGAGCATGGACGAGATCGATGCTGTGGGTCACCGCGTGCTGCACGGCGGTGAGAGCTTTACCGCCAGCGTGCTCATCAATGACGAAGTCAAGGCTGCCATCGAGGCCAACATCCCCCTGGGCCCCCTGCACAACCCCGCCAACCTGCAGGGCATTCTGGCCTGCGAAAAGGTTATGCCCGGCACCCCCAACGTGGCTGTGTTCGATACCGCTTTCCACCAGACCATGCCCCCCAAGGCCTTCATGTACGGTGTACCCAAGAAGTACTACACCGATCTGCATGTGCGCCGCTACGGCTTCCACGGCTCCAGCCACCGCTACGTAAGCAAGCGGGTGCGCGAGTTCCTGGGCATGGAGAAGGAAGGCAGCCGCATCATCACCGTCCATCTGGGCAACGGCTCCTCTCTGGCTGCCGTGAAGGATGGCAAGTGCCTGGATACCTCCATGGGCATCACCCCTCTGGAGGGCGTGCTGATGGGTACCCGCTGCGGCACTCTGGACGCTGCTGTGGTCGAGTATCTGGTGGATAACACCGAGCTGGACGTGAAGGGCGTTCTGAACATGATGAACAAGGAAAGCGGCCTGCTGGGCATCAGCGGCGTCAGCAGCGATATGCGGGACGTGGATGCCGCCTGCGCCGAAGGCAACGAGGATGCCATTCTGGCCCGCGACATGCTGGTGTGGAGCGTTCGCAAGTACATCGGCGCTTACGCTGCCGAAATGGGCGGCGTGGATGCCATCGTGTTCACCGCCGGCATCGGCGAGAACAACGGCAAGCTGCGTGAAATGATCATGGAAGGCTTCGAGTATCTGGGCGCCAAGATCGACCCCGCCAAGAATGCTGCCTGTGCCGACGGTCACGCCTACGAGTGCGTCATCTCCACCGACGACAGCAAGGTGAAGGTCTGCGTCATCCCCACCGACGAGGAATCCGTCATCGCCGGCGATACCCTGTGCATCGTTACCGGCAAGGAGATCGTGGACTAAGCGTTCGCTTCTTTGCATACAAAACCCCCGCACCGATCGGTGCGGGGGTTTCTGCTTGCGGTGCGGTTTATTCCAGCGCAGCCAGCAGCGGCTCCAGATAGGCTTTGTCCGTCCAGTCGGCGGTCTCGCCGGGCTTCATGCCCGCCAGCGCGGCCTGCCAGGGTTCAAAGGTGGAGGGATCCTGCTTGGCGGTGGCCTTCAGCAGCATTTTGCACAGGGTTCGGTCGCCGAAATGCATGTTTTCCAGATCCCACATGCCCCGGCCGTAGAAGCATGGCAGCTCTGCCAGATCGCCCTTCAGGTTGCGCTGTATGCCTTCGGTGAATGCCTTTTCATCATAGGGGGATGCGCCAACTGCAAAGAGCAGGATGCGCTTGCCCTTGATGAGGGCGTAGTTCTTTTTCAGAAAATCCAGCCCGGCAACGCCGCCGGCATATACGCCGCCCATCAGTATGAGGGTATCGTAGTTCTGGGCGGTCTTCGCATCGGCCTTTTTGGTCTCCATGCAGTCAAAACCGGTGGCTTCCTTCAGCCACTGGGCATATTTCCGGGTAGCGCCGTATTTGGAGCGGTACAGGATCAGTCCGTTTTTCATTTGCTTGTTTCCTCCTCGTGTTTGGCGGGCATCAGCCCACCCAGCTGCTTTTCCATCTGCATGATGGTGCGGATGGTGGTCAGGATATCCTCCTGGGGGATGCCGTGGAACATCTGCTCCATCAGCTGCTGGCTGCGGCTGTCGTTTTCCCGGCAGAATCGCAGGCAGGCTTCCGTCAGGCAGATGCGCTGTTTGCGTTTGTCGGTCGGGTCGGTTTCCAGCCTTACAAAGCCTTTCGCCTCCAGCTTCAAAAGCAGCTGTTTGCAGTTCTGGTGGGATGTGCCCATAATCTCCGCCAGCTGGCGCAGGGTGGGGCTTTCCCTGCACATATTGATGCAGATGACTGTAAAGAACTGCTTCCAGCTGATCTCTCCGATCAGCCGGTCGGCCGCCGCCTGAAACCGGTTGTCAAATGCGCTCAGCAGCCCAAGCAGAAAGTAGGGGCTTTCGATGCCGGAAAGATCGATGTTGTCGTTTTGGGGCACTTCAAAGAGATGCATGGCGTCCTCCTTGAAAAGGTAATATATTACTTTAAAAAGATAACATATTACCTATTTCGTGTCAAGAGGTAAAAACGGAAAAGTATGCGGTCATGTTCCGGTACGGCGGCAGCATATGCTTACCCAAAAAGCAACAGGAGGGTGCAGCATGCTGGAACGGCTCAAGCAGGCAGATATTCCGCAGGAGTTGGTGTTGGGGTGGCCCCGTTCCGTGCTGGTGGGGGATGAGCGGCTGGTGGTGGAGCAGCATCAGGGCGTGTATGCCTGCACCGAAAAGGAGATCATTCTCAAAACCCTGTGCGGGCATCTGGTCATCACGGGGCAGCGGTTGTCCCTGAGCCGGTACGATCGGGACGGGCTGGTGGTGCTGGGCAAGATCGAAAAGCTCTCCTACCGCCCCAAGGGGTGACCGGCATGCCGAAACACATTTTGTCCCGCCTGCCGATGCCCCGATGGACACGCCACCGTTTTACCCTTATGGGTTTGAATCTGGAGAGGTTTCTCAATACGCTGCAAAAAGAAGAGATCACCCTTTTGCGGGCTGCCCGTACAGATCGGCGCAGCCTGGATTGCGTCTGCCGCTCTGCCGATCTGGAGCGGATCGCCGCCATTGCCGCCGAAAAGGGCTGGCGGCTGGAAAACGTTGCTCCTCTGGGGGCGGGTGCGCGGCTCAGACAGCTTCTGCGCCGGCCGGGGCTGATCGCAGGTGCGCTGCTGACCTTTGCGCTGTTGGCGGCTGCCATGCAGTTCGTCTGGCTTGTACGCATCGAAGGCGCGGGGGCGTATCAGGCGGATATTACCGCCTATCTGGCGCAGGAGGGCATACGCCCGGGCGTCCGGAAAACGGAACTGGATGCGGGGCGGCTTGCGCTGCTTTTGCAGCGGCGTTATCCGGAGGTGGCGTGGTTCCGTGTTTACGTGAACAATGTGACCCTGACGGTGGAATGCACACAGGGCGTACCCGCCCCACCGCTGCCTGCCGCTGAGCCCTGCGACCTGACAGCCGCCCGGGACGGAGTGGTGCAGACGGTAGAAGTTTATGCCGGTACGGCGGTCGTACAGCCGGGCGATGCGGTACGCAGCGGGCAGGTGATCATCCGCGGGGAGGAGCGGGGGAGGGATGGTGAGACGCTTCCCGTCGCGGCACGGGGGCGGGTGATCGCCCAATGCTGGACGCAGACCGCTGTGCGCGTGCCCGTTGCAGAAATGCAGAGCCGGGAGACCGGGCGGAGCAGCACGACGCGCAGGCTCTGCACACCCTGGTTCAGCTTCCCTTCTGAACCGGAAAGCCCCGACTATCTGACCAGCCGTCTTTACTTGACCGATACGCCGCTGGCGGGCTGCTTTTTCCCCATCTGGCTGCGCACTGCCGAATACCGGGAAGTGGAACTGATCCCCGTCCCGCGCCCACAGGAGCAGGTAAAGGAAGAAGCGGAGGCTGCCGCGCTGTCGCTGCTTCGGGAAAAGCTGCGGGGCTACCGCATCACCGGTGAATGGACAGAGACGGAAACCGGCGCAGACGGGTATCTGTACGCCACCGCCCATGCCGGATATATGGCAGACCTGTGCCTGCCCAAAGAGGGATTCCGGACCCCTGCAGCCTTGCCGGAGTAATGATTTGTTGACCAAATGGGCAAATTCATGTATGATGTAGGTTGATAAACTGGCATCTGCTGTGCCCTGCCGGCATCAGGCAGCGCTGCCGTGATCGGAGGCATGCCCTTTTGAGTTGCAATGTTCGGGGAAAGATCATGCTGGACAGCATGGAGGCTTCCCTTTCGCTGCTTGGAGCCAACGAACGCAATCTGCCCTTGATCGAGAACGAGCTGGGGGTAAAACTGGCGCTGCGGGGCGCGGAGCTGGATGTGGAAGGCACGGAAGAGGCGGTGGAGATGACCGCCGCCGTGATCGATAAGCTCTGCCAGCTTTATGCCGCCCGTATGCCCGTGGACCGCACGGTGCTGCGCTACGCCCTCAGCCTTGTCAAGCGGGGTCAGCTGGACAAGCTGGACGAGATCCCGCAGGAGCCGGTGGCCATCACCCACCGGGGCCGCCCGGTGCGCTGCAAGACCTTTGGTCAGTACGAGTACGTGAAAGCCATCCGGGAGCACGAGCTGACTTTTGCCGTAGGTCCTGCCGGAACCGGCAAGACCTACCTTGCCATGGCGCTGGCGGTGGTGGCGCTTCGCAACAAGGAGGTGGAGCGCATCGTGCTCACCCGTCCTGCGGTGGAGGCGGGCGAGAAGCTGGGCTTCCTGCCCGGCGACCTGAGCCAGAAGGTAGACCCCTATCTGCGCCCCCTGTTCGATGCCCTCTACGAGATGATGGGCGCAGAAAGCTACCAGCGTCTGCAGGAGCGGGGCGCGCTGGAGGTTGCGCCGCTTGCCTATATGCGCGGCCGTACCCTCAGCGACAGCTTTATCATTCTGGATGAAGCCCAGAACACCACCCCCGAGCAGATGAAAATGTTCCTGACCCGCTTCGGTGCGGGCAGCCGTGTGGTGGTTACCGGCGACGCCACCCAGACCGACCTGCCCTTCGGCAAGCAGAGCGGTCTTTTGCAGGCGCTGGAGGTGCTGAGCGATGTGCCCGAGGTAGCCATCGTCCGGCTGGATCAGAGCGATGTTGTGCGCCACGATCTGGTGCAGACCGTGGTCAAGGCATATGATGCATACGAAAGGAAACGGAGGGGGTTGAGCGATGATGACAAGTAAACACCAGAAGACAACTGTGCGCAAGCGGCGGTCTCTGCGGGAGTTTCTTGCTGCACCTTCCGTCCGGACAACGCTTGTGGTGCTGGTCGGCACGGCGGTTCTTTGCCTGCTGATGGCGATCGCAATTGCGCCCAAACGATACAATCTGCGTGTGGGCGAGATCTCCCATACCACCATCACCGCCACCAAGGATGTGGTGGACGAGGTAAGCACCGCCCGCCAGCGGGAGGAAGCCGCCTCCAAAGTGGAGCCCAGCTATGTGTTCAGCGAAACCGTTACCGGCGATGTGCTGGCCAATCTGGAAACGGTGCTCAATCAGGTCAACAGCGTGCAGCAGTACGGCAGCACGCTGCTGGAGCAGCAGTATCCCGGCGATCCCCGGGGACAGGCAGCCTACCAGTTCAACGAAGCAGAACTGAACTATGCCAAGAGTCAGCTTACCCAGCTTACGCTGGCAGGCTACCAGATGCAGACCCTGCTGCATGCTACCGACCAACAGATGCAGGATATGACCGACGACGTGACCGCCGCGGTGGAAAACATCCTCAACACCACCATCCGCGAGGGGTATGTGAGCGACACCATTCAGTACCTGCAGCAGATCGTTGGCTACAAGACCGATATCGACCTGTTGCAGAACGTGGTCACCCCCATTCTGCGCAAGGTGATGCAGCCCAATATGCTCATCGACAAGACCGCCACCGAAGCCCTGCGGGAGGAAGCCCGCAAGACGGTGGAGCCGGTTATCTACAAGCAGGGGCAGAACATCGTTCTGGCCCGGGAGAGGGTTACCTACAACCAGCTGGAGATGCTGCGCAGCCTGGGCCTTCTGGACAGCGACAATGTAGACATCATGATGTATGTGGGTGCGGTGATCATGGTGCTCACGGCGGTTGGTGTGCTGCTGCTGGCGCTGATGCAGCTGCGCCCGGAGATCCTGCACCAGCCTGCGCGCATGCTGATCATCATGCTGGCGCTGTGCCTGACGCTGGGCGTTTGCGTTCTGGCAAAGCTGGTCAATGTTTATCTGATGCCCACGCTGCTGTGCGTGATGATGCTCACCAGTCTGCTGGGGGCGCGGGAAGGGCTTGCCTCCTGCCTGTGCATGACGCTGCTCGTGGGCACGCTGGCAACCGGCAGCGAGAGCATGTTCGGCACCGAGACGGTGAATATGCTGATTACCACCATCATCAGCAGCATGGCGGTACTGATGGTCGTGCGCCACAAACCCAACAGGCAGCAGATTTTGCTGTGCGGCATCATTACGGGCGTGCTCAACGCCGTGCTCATCCTGATCATGGGCTTTATGACCAACACTTCTTTGCACGAGGTGGCGGCAGATGCCATCTGGAGCGGCGCATCCGCCGCTGGCGCTGCCATTCTGACCATCGCCTTCAACACGCTGGTGGAGGTGCTGTTCAATCTGGCGACTCCCTCCAAGCTGATGGAGCTGAGCAACCCCAACCATCCGCTGCTGCGGCGGTTGCTGATCGAGGCTTCCGGTACCTACCATCACAGCATCATCGTAGCCAATCTGGCAGAGGCTGCCGCCGAAAGCGTGCATGGCAACCAGCTGCTGGCGCGTGCGGGCGCCTATTTCCACGATATCGGCAAGCTGAAGCGTCCGCTGTATTTTAAGGAAAACCAGCTGGGGGATAATCCTCATGAGCATACCAACCCCTATGTTTCCGCTGCGATCGTTACCGCTCATACCCGCGACGGTCTGGTGCTGGCGCAGCAGTACCGTCTGCCGCAGGAGATCCAGAACATTATCACCGAACACCATGGCGATACGCCGGTGATGTATTTCTATCACAAGGCATCCCAGCAGGCCGGGGAAGCCGGTGTGGATATCGAAGATTTCCGTTATGACGGGCACCGTCCCCAGACCAAGGAGGCTGCCATCATCATGCTGGCGGATACGGTGGAGGCGGCTGTGCGCAGCATGTCCAACCCCACCCCGCAAGCGATCGAAGAGTTTATCCACAAGCTGGTGCGCGGCAAGCTGGATGATGGTCAGCTGGATGAAGCGCCCCTGACCCTGCGCGATATCGAGCGGATCTGTCAGGCGTTCGCTACCGTTCTGAAGGGCGTTTTCCATGAGCGTATCGAGTATCCGTCCATCAGCCCTGCCGCAGCGGCAAGGGTCAACGCCAGCATGGCAGCCGAAAACCGCAGCGAAAGCCGTGTGGAAGCAGCCGAACTGCGCCGTGTGGATGCGGAGGAAAATGCCAAGGCGGCTCCTGCCCCGGAGGCGGCAACACAGCCCAAGATGGCGGCGCAGCCCGCTGCGGCTTCGCCCAAGTGCGCTGCCCAGCCCAAACCGGCTGTCGTTCAGCCCGCCGGGGAGGCTGCTGCATGCCAGCCTAAGCCTGCGCAGCCCGCAGGGGAGCACCCTGCCCAGCCCAAACCTGCACAGCCGCAGCCCGCAGCAGAACCCGCTGTCCAGCCCAAGCCCATACAGCCGCAGCCCGCAGCAGAATCCGCTGTCCAGCCCAAGCCCGTACAGCCGCAGCCTATAGCAGAACCCGCTGTCCAGCCCAAGCCCGTACAGCCGCAGCCCGCAGCAGAACCCGCTGCCCAGCCTAAACCTGCACAGCCGCAGCCCGCAGCAGAACCCGCTGCCCAGCCTAAGCCCGTACAGCCGCAACCCGCGGCAGAACCCGCTGTCCAGCCCAAGCCCGTACAGCAGCAGCCCGCAGCAGAACCCGCTGTCCAGCCCAAACCTGCACAGCCGCTGCTTGTGCACAATCCGGCAGACGAAATGTCCGAAGCGACCCAAGGAGTCAAGCATGAAGATTGAGTGGGAAAGCAGAAACATGGTCACCGTGGATGCCCCGCTGGAGCTGGTGGCCATGTGCTGTCAGGCGGCTGAGGGGGTCACGCTGCCCTGTGCCGTCCATGTACTTCTGACCGATGATGAGGAGATCCACCGGATCAACCGGGAAATGCGGGACGTGGACCGCGCCACCGATGTACTCAGCTTCCCCTCGGTCAATTACCGGCCCGGAACCACCGCCCGCAGCAGCGAAAAGCGTCTGCGCCGGGAATGGGATCCGGAACTTGGTGCATGTATGCTGGGTGATATTATTATTTCTTACCCCCACGCCGTTATGCAGGCGGAGGAGTACGGTCACAGCGTGCGTCGGGAATTGTGTTACCTGCTGGCCCATGCCCTGTTTCATCTGATGGGCTACGACCACATGGAGGAAGACGAAAAGAAGGAGATGCGGAAGATGGAGGAAAAGGCTCTGGGAATGGCGGGCGTCACCCGCGACGACGGTGCGCTTGCACCCTCTGACGGAGAATTGTGCGCTCTGGCACGTCTGGCGATGCAGAAGAGCTATTCGCCCTACAGCAAGTATGCCGTGGGCGCTGCGCTGCTGACCGCAGACGGACGGGTCTACACCGGATGCAACATCGAAAACGCCAGCTTTGGTCTTACCAACTGCGCCGAGCGCACGGCGGTCTTCAAGGCTGTCAGCGAAGGTGTGCAGGAATTTGCTGCCATAGCCATCGCCTCCAACGGCGCACCGCCCTATCCCTGCGGCGCCTGCCGTCAGGTGCTCAACGAGTTTGCTCCGGGCATCCGCATCCTTGTTACCTGGGGCGAAAATCAGATGGAGGAGACCACTCTGCCCCAGCTGCTGCCCCATAGCTTCGGTCCCAAGGATCTGCCGTAATACCAAGGAGGAAGAGAGAATATGTCCGTTTTTCATTCCGGCTTTGTTGCCATTGTGGGCAGACCCAATGTGGGCAAAAGCACTTTGATGAATGCCATGGTGGGGGAAAAGGTCGCCATCGTATCCAACCGCCCCCAGACCACCCGCAACCGCATTATGGGCGTGTATACCGAGAAGGAGAGCCAGATCGTGTTTCTGGATACTCCCGGTCTGCACACCCCCCGCACCCGTCTGGGCGAATACATGATGCAGACAGCCAAGGAGGCCCTGCAGGGCATCGACGCCCTGGTGGTGATGGTGGATGCCACCGCTGTCGGCAAGCACGATGAGACCATCGTTGCGGATATGAGCCAGTACAAAGTGAAAAAAGCGCTGGTGCTCAACAAGATCGACCTGCTCAAAAAAGAAGCCCTTCTTGCCCTGATGGAAAAATTCTCTCAGGCAGGCTATGACGATATCGTGCCCATCAGCGCCGCCAAGGGCGATGGGGTGGAGCAGCTGCGCAGTCTGCTGATCGGCTATATGCCCGAAGGCCCCCAGTATTTTCCGGAGGATACCATTACCGACCAGCCCGAACGGCTCATCTGCGGCGAGCTGATCCGGGAAAAGGCGCTTCTGCACCTGCGGGACGAGGTGCCCCACGGCATCGGCGTGGAGATGATGGCCATTACCAAGCAAAGCGACAGCCTGACCGAGATCCACGCCACCATTTACTGCGAACGGGCAGCCCACAAGGGCATCATCATCGGCAAACAGGGCGCCATGCTGCGCCGCATCGGGCAGGAGGCCCGCGCCGATATCGAGACCCTGCTGGGCACCCATGTGCACCTGCAGCTGTGGGTAAAGGTGCGTGAAAACTGGCGCAACCGTATGGACGATCTGCGTACCCTCGGCTACGAAAGCAACGAGTGATCCCTTTTCTCCAGGCATAGATATGGCCATGCTCCCCGGCGCGCGGAAAAGACCCTGCGCAGCGGGGAGCATGCTGTTTTTGGGAAAGGGGGGCGGCAGCCTCCCGCAAGCTGAAAATTTACAGGCAAAACAGGCGTAAAATCCTTGCAACACTTTCCCTTTCAGGTAATCTATGCTATAATAAACTGATTTGATGTGTCCAATTTGGAGGGGGATGGATGATGGAGACGCTCACGCCCATGGTATTGGCTTCCGCTTCGCCCAGAAGGCAGGAATTACTGGGGTTTTACGGCATTCCCTTCGAAGTTGTCCCCTCCGGTGCGGATGAGGCCGCCGAGGGTCCCGGTCATGAGCAGGTCCGGGAGCTGGCAAAGCGCAAATGTCTGGATGTAGCAGCACGTTGCCCCGGCAGACTGGTGCTGGCTGCCGATACGCTGGTCTGTGTGGAGGATCAGGTGTTGGGGAAGCCTCAGAACGAAGAGGATGCGCTGCGTATGCTTCGCCTTCTCTCGGGGCGCAGCCATCAGGTGCACACGGGGATCTGCATCGCCTGCCCCGATGGGCGCGTTATCGACCGGGTGGCAACCACCAAAGTAACCTTTTTGCCGGTAGGGGACGATCTGCTGCGCCGCTACATCGCCACCGGCGAACCCATGGATAAGGCGGGCGCCTATGCGATCCAGGGGCGTGCAGGTGCATTCATCAGCAGCATCGAGGGCAGCCCCACCAATGTGATCGGTCTGCCGCTGGAGCTGCTTACGGAGCTTTTTTCCCAGCTGGGGCTCCCCTTGTTCTGATGGATCGAGTATGAAGAAACGGATGTGAATATATGGGCATTATTGCACACGATCTGGGTATTGATCTGGGCACCAGCAACACGCAGGTCTACGAGAAGAAAAAAGGGATTGTAGTCAGCGAACCCACCATCATGGTGCTGGATGCCGACAACACCCGCCGGGTCAAGGCGGTGGGCGGCGATGCCAAGATCATGCTGGGGCGCACCACCGAAGGCGTTATGCCGGTACGCCCCATGAACGAGGGCGTCATTACCGAGTTTGATATGACCAAGCTGCTGCTGGAGTTTTTTATCCACCGCGCCATTGGTTCCAGCTATCTGATCCGCCCCCGCATTTTTGTCAGCTATCCATGCTCCATTTCCGCGATCGAACGCCGCGCCCTCTGGGAGGTGACCATGGCGGCAGGCGCACGGCAGGTGCTGCTGGCAGAAAAGCCCTTCGTGGCTGCGCTGGGCTGTGGTCTGCCCGTGTACGATCCCACCGGCTGCATGGTGGTGGATATCGGCGGCGGTACCACCGACGTGGCTGTCATCTCGCTGGGCGGTATCGTGATCAGCAGCTCCATCCGTGTGGGCGGCGTCAAAATGGATGAAGCCATCATCAACTTTATCAAACGCGAATTCAACATTCAGATCGGCGACCGCACCGCCGAAGAAGTGAAGCTGGATCTTGGCGCTGCCCTGCCCCTGAAGGATGTGCGCCGCGCCCGCATCCGCGGCCGGGATGTGGTCACCACCCTTCCCCAGACCAGCGAGATCACCTCTGAACAGATCTATCACGCCCTCCACGAGCCCTGTCTGGCCATTCTGGACGTGATCAAGCGCGTGCTGGAGCGCACTCCGCCCGAACTGGCTGCCGACGTGATGCATAACGGCATCTACCTGACCGGCGGCGGTTCCCTGCTCTACGGTCTGGATCAGATGATCGCCACCGAGCTGGGCATTCCCGTACTGCTGGCTAAGGAACCCATGCAGTGTGCAGCCGACGGTCTGGGTAATGTGATCGAGAATTACGATCTGCTGGAGAGTCTGGGCCGCACCAGCTTCCTCAAAACCATTTAACCGGAGGACACAGCATGAAGCTGAAGGTACCGAAAACAGAACGCCGAAAGGGCAGCAGCAAAGGTGCACGCATAGTCAGGATCACTTTTGTCACAGTGATCGTTGTGCTGGTGATCGGGCTTGTGGGTCTGCACCTGTTCGGCACGATTTTTGGCAACAAGACCCTCTTGATGGGCGACGAGGTGGTAACCAACGTGGTCACTCCTGTTCAGAACGGCTTTTCTGCTGTTGTGGACTGGGTGGTGGACAGGCTGTACCAGCTTAAGCTGTATTCCAGACTGGAGCTGGAATACAACAATCTGCGCCAGGAAAACGAGCAGCTGGTCTACCGTGCCATGCTGGCCGACGAATTGCAGTACAAGCTTTCTGTTTACGAAAATCTCTATGAGGAGGTTTCTGCCAACGAAAGCATGAACCCGCTGGTGGCAACCGTTATCGGGCGCGAAGCGGGCAACTATTTTTCGGTCTTTACCATCAACAAAGGCAGCAACGACGGCGTAAAGGAATTTATGGCCGTTACCATGGACGGCGCTCTGGTGGGCTACACCTACGATGTTACCGCCTCCAAGAGCCTTGTGCGTACGATCATCGACAGCGAAGCCAGCATTGCCGGTCTCATCTCCTCCACCCGCGATCAGGGTACGGTACGCGGTACGCTGGGCATCGATGGCAAAGCCATGTGCCGTATGTATTACCTGCCCGAGGATCATCTGCCCCGTCCGGGCGATGTGGTCGTTACCTCCGGTGTTGGTATGTCTTTCCCCAAGGGCATTCCCATTGGCACCGTCAAGGAAAGCACCCGCGGCATGGAATCCAACAAGCAGTACATCGTTGTGGAGCCTCAGGCAGACTTTGAGCACGTGGAGTATGTGATCGTGCTCCGCTACCAGCCTACTGCAGGCGATGTTGAGCTTCAGGGCATCGATAACACAGATCTGTCGCTGGTGCCGCTTACCTCGCCCGCACCGGTGCCCACCATCCAGATCGGTAGCGACTTCTACCAGCTCGCACCTACGCCCGTGCCCACCGAGACGCCCGCGCCCAGCGAGTCCCCTGCCCCCGGCGAGACGCCGCCCCCTGCCGATGCCGTTACCCCCGATCCCGCTGAAACGCCCGCCCCCACCGATAACGGCGGCGGTGTGGAGTATCAGGTACCCGGCGGCATCGACGAAAACAGCTACGGCTTCACCCTGGCGCCCACCGCCACGCCCACGCCCACGCCGCCCCCGCTGGATCTGACCGTGGAGGAGGAGTAAGCGTGATTATCAAGACCATCAAAATGGCGGTGCTGACGCTGCTCGCCTATCTGCTGCAGGCGACCACGGCGCAATATATCTCCGTGTGGGATGTTGCGCCCAATATCGCCCTCGCACTGATCGCCGTGGTCACGGTCGGTCTGGGCGTCAAGTATTCGCTGTTTATGTCTCTGACGGTGGGTTATCTGATGGAGATCATGCTTGCCGGCATGCAGTTCTTCAATCTTGTGCTTTATCCGGTTGCCGCCATGCTGGGTGCGCTGGTTTTTGCCGACAAGTCGGAGCGCAGTCTGGAAGAACGGCGTGCACGGGGCAAGGATACCAAGCAGATGAATCCCCATCTGCGCACTCCGCTGTGCGCTATGGTATCCATTCTGGTTTTTGAGACCATCCATGTTATCTACATCAACCTTTCGGGTGTGGATCTGGATGCAGGGCATATCCTGCGCGCCTTGATCGATGTGGTCTACACCATGCTGCTGGCTTTTGTTTTCCAGTTTCCGGTGCGCGCATGGCTCGGCATTTATCGCCAGAACCGGCTGAACCGGGAAAAGGACAGCCGATAAACCGCCGCAGCAAATTCTCCCTTTCGGGAAGAAAGGAGAACCTATGGCAAGACATGTAAAGTTCAAAATGAAGCCCAGGGAATCGTATTCCTACAGCATGCGAAACCGCTGCATTATCATGCTGGTGTTTATTGCAGCCATCACCATCTATCTCTTTACCGGCCTGATCAACCTGCAGCTGTCCTCCGGCGATGAATATGCCGAGAAGGCGGTCAGCAAACGAACCACTACCATCACCCTGCGCGGCAGCCGCGGTATGATCACCGACGCGGATGCGGTTATCCTTGCGATGGACGAACCTATTTACAACGTTACCTTCTACCGCGATGCCAGCCAGAACAGCCAGCAGGAATACGCCGCCTTTACCCAGTCGATCGTCGATACCATCGAAATTATCGAAATGGGCGGCAACGAGCTGGATGTATCCTTCGTGATCGAGCGGGACGAAAACACCGGCGAGTGGAAATTCAATTTCGGCAGCGGCGTCAGCGAAGCGGTGCTGCAGACCCGCGAAAATCAGTGGCGCAGCAACAACTACTTTACCGTTACCAGTGTGCCCACCGCAGCCGATGCCATGGTCAAGCTGAAAAGCCGCTACAAGATCGCCAATTCGGTGGAGGAGCGGGAGGCTAACCGAAAGGCTGCGGAGGAAGCAGACCGCACCTATGTGGACGACATCATTCTGGATGAAGAGACCATGCTCAAGGTGCTGGCGGTCTATTCCGAAATGCAGATGAACCTGTTCAACTCCCAGCCCATCGTCATTGCAGAGGACGTGCCCTATGAAACGGTCATCCGTATCGAGACCCGTTCCATGCAGCTGCCGGGTATGGAGGTCGCCATCGGCACCAAGCGCGTTTACCCCCGCAGTACCTTGGCAGCCCAGGTGATCGGCTACATGGGCGCTATCCCCTCCACTGCCAAGTGGCGCGAGCTGGAACCCAAGGGCTATAAGTTTTCCGACACCATCGGCGTGGACGGCATCGAAGCCTCCATGGAAGACTGGCTTACCCAGAACAGCGACCTGCGCCAGGGTTACCGGGAGGTAGAGCGCGACCGTGTGGGTAAGATCACCCGCGAGCTCAGCTATACAGAGCCCGAGGACGGCGATAACGTTAAGCTGACCATCCGCGCCAGCTACCAGAAGCAGGCGGAGCGAGCCCTCGCCAAGAATGTTGCCTCCACCCGAGAGGTGCAGGAAGACAAGCTGATGAACGCCAAATGGCTCGATTCCAACAAGGTGGATATTGAAAACCGCAACTGGGAGAAATATCCCCTGTCCCTTGCCGAGCGCGCCGCCATGATGGTTGTGGATATGGAGGGGCGTACGCTGGCGATGGCCAATTATCCCACCTTCGATCTCAATGCCCTTGTGGAGGGCGGCGATGCCAGCGCGGAGATCCTGATGGATACCCGTAACGTGCTGATGAACTACAACATCCACGCCCGCGGTACCCCGGGTTCCATTTTCAAAATGGTATCCTCTCTGGGCGCGATGATGGAGGGCGAATTGCTGCCCAACGAGACCATCGATGATGGCGGCTACTTTATGCAGTACACCAGTGACCAGTCCACCGCCCCCAAGTGCTGGATCTCAGAATCCATGCGCTACAAGCACCAGCACCAGACCATTGTGCAGGGGCTTTCCAACAGCTGCAACTTCTTCTTCTACACGCTGGGGCACCGTCTGGGCGAGACCCGTATGTACCAGTACGCCGCAGAATTCGGTCTTACCAGTAAAACCGGTCTGGATCTTCCCGGCGAAGAACGCAGCGTCGTGGGCAACCAGACCAGCCTGTACGATCCCGACAAGGCGATGGACGAAGCCTCGCAGGATACGGCTGTTCCCATCATCGTTTTCAACTCCATCAAGAAGCACCTGCGCAATCAGGGCGCCAGCCGCAACATCACCTATGACGATGAGCGTCTCAACCGCTGCGTCAAACGGTTGATGGATATGGCCGTCAATACCGCGCAGGGCGACTGGGTCGTTTCCATGCGCCCCATTCTGATGGAAGAATTGAACATGAGCCGGGAAATGGTCTATCTGCAGGCCGTTATCGGCGATACCTACAACTACCTCAACGATATCAAGTGGGGCGGCGGCCAGACCATTCAGGTGGCGATCGGTCAGTCCATCACGGTGCTTACGCCGGCTGCGGTCAGCCGTTATGTTGCGGCGTTGGGCAACGGCGGCAGGGTCTATAATCTGATGATCGTCGACTCCATCACATCGCCCGAGGGCGATATCATCAGCCAGCGTTCGCCGGTGCTTATGCACGAGTTCGGTCAGGGTGACCCGGAGAAGCAGGCGCAGGTGGAAGAGTACCTCTCCTACATTCTGAAGGGAATGGAGGGCGTAGTTGACGAGAGCGGTACCGCTGCCAAGTACTTCAGCAAATGGGACTACCGCAACGATGTCTGCGCGAAAACAGGAACCGCCGAGGTTACCACCATCGACCTTGAAAATAACGCGTGGTTCGTTATGCTGGCGCCCAAGGAAAAGCCGGAGATCGCCGTGGTCGTGTTCATTCCCAGCGGCTATTCCGGCGGCGAAGCCAGCATGGCTGCCCGTGAATTCGTGGGCTGGTATATGGACCAGAAGACCCTGCGCACCACCAACCCCATTTTCCCCGCCGGCAATATGCTGGCTCCGTAACCGTACAGAAGGGAGCAATACCAATGAGTCAATCCTGGCTGATTCTTTCCGGCAAGGGCGGCGTGGGCAAGACCATGCTTACGGCATCGCTGGGCATTGCGCTGGCAAAGCGCGGGCTGAAGTGCTGCTGTGTGGATGCAGACCTTGGCCTGCGCGATCTGGATCTGCTGCTGGGCATGGAAAACAACGTGGTTTTCGATATGCTGGATGTGGCGCGCAAGGATTGCAAATTGAAGTATGCTCTTTTGCAGCATCACCGTTTCGAAGACCTGAGTCTGCTGCCGGCTTCCCAGAGCGGCTCCTCCAAAGATCTGGATGATGAGACCTTCCGCAAGATCGTCGGCAAGCTGAAGAAACGGGCGGGTTATGTACTAACCGATGCACCTGCCGGTGTGGAGCGGGGGCTTAAGAACCTGCTGCCCGGCAGCGATTACAGCATTCTCGTCACCACCCCGGATGATGTATCCATCCGCAATGCAGAAAGGGTGCTTGCGCTTCTGGATGAAAAGCACCGCCCCCGTCCCATGCTGGTGGTCAACCGCGTGGTTACCGATCTGGTGCTGAAGGGGGATATGTACAGTCCGCAGACTGTCGCCAATGTGCTGGATGTTCCGCTGCTGGGCTACATTCCCGAGGACCGGGCGGTGGTGGCTGCCCTGAGCCGCCACGAGAGCTTTATGGATCTGGACAACCCTGCTTCGCAGGCGGTGGACAGGATCTGCAGACGTTTTCTGGGCGAGTATGTTCCCCTTCCCGAGATGACCCGAAAACGCAGGTGGTTCTTTAAGAAATAAAGGAGGAACCGGACATTCATGAGAATTGGTGAATCCCGGCATTCCCGCGCGCACGTGGACTGGGTGCTGATCATTCTGGTGTTCACACTTTCCGCTTTCGGCGTGCTCGCGGTTACGGTCGCAACGTTCTCTACGACCTCCGTGGCAGATGATAACCTGCTCAACAACATTGTTTCGTCCTACTACGGACAGCGGCAGGGCATCTTTTTCTTCGTTTCCATGGTGGCAATCGGCGTTATGCTGGCCATCCCCTACGAGCTGATCCGCCGCTACAGCATGCTCATCTACATCGGCGCCTGTGGTCTGCTGGGCGTGGCCCTTGCCGGTGAGGCAGCCGGCGTTAAGGCATGGATCGATATCATCTGGGGCTATACATTGCAGCCCTCGGAATTCGTGAAGCTGGCCTGTATCGTGGTTACCGCCAAATATCTGGAGAATACCAACAATCCCATGGGCACCTTTAGGGACAGTATCCGCATTGCTCTGCTGGTGGGCTTTCCGTGGCTGCTTACGCTTGCGCAGGGCGAAATGGGTTCCGTTATCGTTATGGTGTTCGTTTTCGCCGTGATGATGTTTTTCGGCGGTATCCGCTACCGCATCATCGCAGGCGTTGCGGTCGTAGCGGTGCTTGCGGTAGCGCTGGTGATGGGTTATGCGCTCTCCAGCGGTTCGGACAGCTACCGTCTGATGCGTATTCTCAGCTTCATCGATCCCAGCGTGGACGAGGCAGCCAGCTATCAGGTATCTCAGTCCAAGATCGCCATCGGCTCCGGCGGGTGGGACGGCATCGGCACCTTTGTGCCGGGCAGCTTCAGTCAGCTGGACTATGTGCCCGAAGACTGGACAGACTTTATCTTCTCCACCATCGGTGAAGCCTTCGGCTTTGTGGGCTGCGCTCTGGTGATCCTGTGCTATCTGGCGATCATTCTGCGTATGCTGTATCTGGCTATGTATACCCATAACCGCTTTGGTCAGATGTGCATTATCGGCGTTATGGCCATGATGCTGTTCCACGTTCTGGAGAATGTGGGCATGACCACCGGTCTGACCCCCGTAACCGGCATCCCGCTGCCGTTCCTCAGCTACGGCGGCAGTAACCTGCTCACCAATATGGTAGGTATCGGTCTGGTGCTGAACGTAGTACGAAACCGCAGCATCACCCATGTGTCGGAATACGGCACACAGATCTTCCAGATAGCCAAGCCGAAGGAAGAAGAGAAGAAAACCAAGAGAAGCGTTTTCGCCGGTTTTGGCAAGGGAAGAAAGGCTGAACCCAAGATGCCGGATCCGACGGAATGATCCTGTTATGCAGAGGAGGGAAGATACATGAAACTGCTGAAGAAGATCGCTGTGCTGTTTGCACTGGTTCTGGTGCCGGTGATACTGGCGGTGGTTTTGCTGGCGGGCTATCTGAGCCTGACCGAATACCGTCCCGGCGAGGTTGAGACGCTTCCGGTAACGCTGTCTGCCCTCCGGCAGGTTCCCGCCGTTGGCGAAAGGCTGACGGCAGTCACCTTCAACACCGGCTATGCCGGGCTTGATCGTACGCAGGACTTTGTGATGGATGGCGGAAAACGCGCACGCCCCGACAGCGAAGAGGCGGTGCGGGACAATATGGCAGCCATGCTGAGCGTGCTGGATTCCGCAGGGGCGCAGATCGTTCTTTTGCAGGAAGTGGATGCGCCCTCTGCCCGTACCTTCCGGATCGACCAAATGGATTATTACCGCCGCGGGCTTGCCATGAATGCCGCTATGGCGTACAACTACAAATGTGAATTCGTCCCCTTTCCATGGCCGCCCATCGGTAAAGTGCAAAGCGGTCTCGTTACCCTTACCGAGCTGGATGTGACCAAAGCAGAGCGCGTAAGCCTGCCGGTGCCTTTTTCCTGGCCTTTGCGGATCGCCAACCTGAAGCGTTGCCTGTTGGTGGAACGTGTGCCCGTGGAGAACACGGAGAAGGAACTGGTCATTATCAATCTGCATCTGGAAGCGTATGACGACGGTACGGGCAGAGAAGCGCAGATGAACCGGCTGATCGGTCTGATGGAAGAGGAACGGAATAAAGGCAACTATGTGATCGCCGGGGGCGATTTCAACGCTGTTTTCCCGGATGCGCCCGCCACGCCTGCCGTGGAACCCGACGGCTGGCAGCCGCAGACGCTTCCGGAACTGCCCACGGGCTTCAGCTATGCATACGATGCAGGCAGTCCCACCTGCCGCAGCTTGTCCAAACCCTATTCGGGCAACCGCAGCCAGACCCAGTTCTATATCATTGACGGTTTTATCGTATCCGATAACCTGAAGGTGAATCATGTGGAAACGCTGGATCTGAATTTCCGCAACAGTGATCACCACCCCGTGCTTTTGCAGGTGACCCTGCAATAAGCTGTCTGCCAAAGGAGAAAACCTATGAGACAGAACGAAACCTGCGTGCCGCACGCTATGCGGCCATGACAGATGCGGGCTGAACCCGCAACGCTTTCGTACCTTGTGAATCATCTCCCTGCCGAACAATGTATCGCCGCAGGGGCAAGAAAAAGGAAGAGAAATCAACATGCAGCAAAATGAAAACAAAACCAAAACCCCGCTGCGCAGGAAAGCAGCGCTTTTGTGGCGCTTTCTCAAGGGCAGCAAGGGCTTCTTTGTCGTCAGCATGTTCACCACTGCGCTGGCAGCGCTGATGGACATGCTCACCCCCCAGATCGTCCGTATGGCGGTGGATAACGTGGTGGGCAATACCGATACAACTTACGCCGACTGGATCATGTCGCTGGTGAACCGCGTGGGCGGCTTTGCCTACCTGCGGGATCATCTGTGGATCCTTGCGGTGGCGGTGGCGCTGGTGGCACTGGTTAAGGTGGCGGCGCAGTACGCTTTCCGCATCAGCAACACCATGGGTACCGAAACGCTGGTCAAGACCATGCGGGATTCTGTGTTCGTCCACATTGAGCATCTGCCCTTCAACTGGCATATGCAGAACCGCACCGGCGACATCATCCAGCGGTGCACCTCCGATATCGATACCACCCGCAATTTCGTTTCCGAGCAGATGACCAACCTGCTGCGCATCGTTATTCTGCTCGCGCTGAGCATGGTGTTCATGCTGGGCATGAATGTTTCCCTTACGCTCATCGCCCTTGCACCCATGCCGGTGATCATCCTCTACTCGGTGCTGTTCCACAACCGGCTGCACAAGGGCTTCAAGGCCTGCGACGAAAGCGAGGGCAAGCTCTCTGCCATGGCGCAGGAAAACCTGACCGGCGTCCGCGTTGTGCGTGCTTTCGGGCGGGAACGCTACGAGAAGGATCGTTTTGAAAACCACAACGAGGAATATACCGGTCTGTGGATCAAGCTGGGCAGACTGATGAGCTCCTTCTGGGCTTCTTCCGATGTGCTCAGTGGTCTGCAGGTGATGCTGGTGGTCATCTTCGGTGCAGTGATGTGTGTACGCGGCGATATGACTGCGGGCTCCTACATTGCTTTCCTCAGCTATAATGGCATGCTGGTATGGCCCATCCGCCAGCTGGGGCGTATGATCTCCGAAATGAGCAAGGCGGGTGTTGCGGTCGACCGCATCAGCTACATCATGGAATCGCCCGTGGAGAAGGATAAGCCCGATGCTGTCTGCCCCGAGCTGACCGGCGATATCTGCTTTGAGCATGTGGATTTTGCCTACGAGAACAGCCCCCACATTCTTCACGACATCCACTTTACCATGAAGGCGGGCACCACCCTTGGCATTCTGGGCGGCACCGGCAGCGGCAAATCCACCATGATGCTGCTTCTGGACAGGATGTACGACCTGCCCCCGGAAAACGGACGCATCACCATCGGCGGTGTGGATATCGCCGATATGAAGGCGGAGCATCTGCGCAGCCATATCGGTATGGTGCTGCAGGAGCCGTTCCTCTTCTCCCGCAGCCTGAAGGATAATATCGGCATCACCAACGACGGGCTTACCCTGAGCGATATCCGCGAGGCTGCAAAAGCCGCCTGTCTGGATGAAGCCATCGAAGGCTTTGCCAAGGGCTACGATACCTTTGTGGGCGAGCGCGGCGTTACCCTGTCGGGCGGTCAGAAGCAGCGCGCAGCCATTGCCCGTATGCTCACCCAGAATACCCCCATCATGATCTTTGACGACTCTCTTTCCGCCGTGGATACCGAAACCGATGCCAAGATCCGCAAGGCTCTGGAAAAGCGTTTCGGCAGCGCCAGCATCATTCTGATTTCCCACCGCATCACCACGCTCAGCAAGGCCGATCAGATCATCGTGCTGGATCGGGGCAGGATCGCGGAAATGGGTACCCATGACGAGCTGAAGTCCGCAGGCGGTATCTATCAGCGGATCTATGAGATCCAGTCTCCCTCCATGAAGGAGGTGGCACAGTAATGAAAAATCAGAACAAAAAAGAAAAAGTAACCTCCCTGCCGTTTTTCGGCATTCCCAAGCTGCTGCCGTTTATGAAGAAGTACCGTGGAACCCTTGTGTTCATGGTGATCTGCGGTCTTGTCAGCACGGTGGTGGATATTCTGCTGCCCCAGTTTCAGGGCTATGCGCTGAACGAATACATCACCAAAGGTACTCTTGCCGGTCTGCCGTGGTTCATCATCGCCTATGTGGCAGCCATCGTGGTTTCGGCGCTTGCCTTCTTCAGCTCCGCCTCCAATGCCATGCGGGTGGAGGTAAGCATGAACAAGGATCTGCGCAATGCCGCCTTCGATCATCTGCAGACCCTGTCGTTTTCCTACTTTAACCAGAACAGCGTGGGTTATATCCACGCCCGCGTGATGAGCGATACCAGCCGCATCGGTTCGCTCGTCAGCTGGACGATGATGGACAGCGTATGGCACATCAGCTATCTGGTGGGCGCAGTGGCCGTAATGCTGGTGCTGAACACCCGCCTCGCCCTGATGGTTATCGCCATCCTGCCCCTGATCGTGATCCTGTTTTCTGTCTTCCAGAAGAAGCTGATCCGGGTCAACCGGGAGGTGCGCGAGATCAACTCCCAGATCACCTCCAACTTCAACGAGGGTATCACCGGTGCGAAAACCATCAAATCGCTGGTGATCGAAGACAAGATCCGGAACGATTTCGTGGACGATACCACCAAGATGCGCAAAAAGAGCGTACGGGCTGCCCATCTGCGCGGTCTGTTCGCTGCCACCATGAACCTTGCTTCCTCCATGGCGCTGGCCATCGTGCTGTGGCAGGGCGGTTATCTGGCGGCGGAGGAGGTCGGCACCTTCTCCATGTTCATGAGCTACGCTCAGGGCATGATGGAACCCGTCCGCTGGATCATTGACGCCATTTCCGACGTGATCACCACTCAGGTGAACATCGAACGCCTGATGCGCCTGATCGAGACCAAGTCCGACGTGACCGACACCCCCGAGGTGATCGAGAAGTACGGCGACTCCTTTGACCCCAAGCGGGAAAACTGGGAAGAGATCAAGGGCGATATCGAATTCAAGGATGTCAGCTTCAAGTACCCCGATGGTGAGGAGTATGTGCTGGAGCACTTCAACCTGAAGATCCCCTTCGGTTCCAACATCGCCATCGTGGGCGAGACCGGCGCAGGCAAATCCACGCTGATCAATCTGGTGTGCCGCTTCTTTGAGCCCACCTCCGGGCAGGTGCTCATCGATGGGCGGGATGCCCGGGAGCGCTCCCAGCTGTGGCTGCACAGCGCCATCGGCTATGTGCTGCAAACACCCCACCTGTTCTCCGGTACCATCCGGGAAAACCTGCTCTATGGCAACCCGAACGCCACGGAAGAGGAGATCGACCGTGCGCTCCGGCTGGTTTCTGCCGATAAGGTGGTCGCCCATCTGGAAAAAGGGCTGGACAGCGATGTGGGCGAGGGCGGCGATCTGCTCTCCACCGGCGAAAAACAGCTCATTTCCTTTGCCCGCGCCATTCTGGCAGATCCCCGCATTCTGGTGCTGGACGAGGCCACTGCTTCGGTGGATACCATCACCGAGCAGAAGATCCAGTCTGCCATCGATACCATTATTGCCGGGCGTACCTCGCTGGTGGTGGCACACCGTCTGTCCACCATCCGTAATGCAGACTTGATCCTTGTGGTGCGCGACGGCAAGATCATCGAGCAGGGCAACCACGATCAGCTGCTGGAAAAGAAGGGGCATTATTACAACCTGTACACCCGTCAGTACGAGGACGAAGCCACCGGCGCACTGCTTGCCGGACAGGTGTAAGCCATTGATCCATCCCTGACGGAATGCATCCCCTGCAGGGCATAGCCTCTGCAGGGGATGTTTTTGTTCAAGAAAGAGGGACTGTCACATATGACAGCCCTCAGGTGAAACAACGAGCATCGAAAGCCTCCGGCTTCCCGGCAGCAGCTGTGCTTGAGGAAAGCCGCACAAAAAACCTGCTTTGCTTCTATACTCACATCCACATCAGCTCCATGCGCCACGCATGAAACCCGGCATTCCGCGTCCGAAACGCCTCTGTTTGTGCGCTTTCGACCGTTTGCCTGTTCGTTGTTTCGCTGATAGTATGCCGCATCCGGTGCAGAGAATACGGAATTTTGCTGCCAAAATGCGGAATTTCAGCAGGAATAGCGCGAAGATAAGAAGAAGTTATACTAACTAACCTTTTGATGGGAGGTAAGGGATGCTTACCGTAGATGTTTTTCGTTCCAATGTGGCGCTGTTCGAGAAGGGCGAGAAGCTCTGCCGGCGCAACTGTGTGGCGCCTGCCGTGCGTGTGGGGGACAAGCTCTGCTATGATGTGGGCACAACGCCTGTCCGTACGGTTTCTTTTGACCTGCGCGGGCATGCGGAATGCAGCTGCGGTGCAGCGGTCGAGACCGGCTGCGAGCATCTGGTGGCAGCCCTGCTGACAGCCGAGCGCGATGGTCGGCTGGCACATTTCCTGCATGAAGGTGAAATGGAGCTGGGTCAGCGTGTGATCGATCTGCTCAGCCTTGCCGCCCCCGGTGCAGAAAGTCTGCGGCTTGTTGCCAATCTGCGCATTTATCCCGACGGGCGTATCGGTCTGGGGCTCAGCGCAGGACAGGACAGGCTGTATGCCGTGCGCAGCATCGCCGACCTGCTTACCTGCTACACGGTCGGCGCGCCTATGAAGCTTTCCGAAAAATTCACCTACAGCCCGTCCACCATGCGTTTTTCCAAAGAGGATGAGCGTTTGTTGGCGCTGCTTCTGGGCTTTGTACCCGTAAAGGCAGACAATCTGGAGCAGTGGGAGGACCGCCGCCGCTTCGGAGCGGTGGAGCCGCAAAACTCCAATCTGGTGCTGGACGGTCGCTTCATCATCCTCAGCGGAGCGTTTTTGCTCAGTGTGCTGCGCTATCTGGAGACCCACGATTTTATTCTGGTCTTTGCCGACCATAAGGTGCACCAAAAAGGCATCAAGCGTATCGAATTGCCCCTGTGCTTCAATGTTTCCATGGCACAGGGCGAGGTAAGCGTTCGGGTGGAGGGTACCGAGCAGCTGCGGTTGCTGACCCCCGACGGGCGGTATGTGCTGGGCGATGATTGCGTGATCCATCTGCACGGGGTGCAGGCACGGTTGTGCAGCATCCTGCTCAGCGAGGGCATGCAGTTCCGCTTCCCTGCCCGGGGAGCGGAGGAGGCGCTGGCAACCCTGCTGCCCACCCTTTCTGCGGTGGGTACGGTGGTCACTTCTCCCGAGCTGCGCTCCCGGCTGGTGGATGAACCCTTTCACCCCAGAGTCTATCTGGATCTGGCTGGCAGCAATGTGGTGGCGCGGGTGGAATTCTGCTATGGCAAGAATATCATCTACCCCTTTGGAAAGCCTCAGGATGCTCAGGAAGACCCTTCGGAGCCCGTGGGCGACAATCGCCTTCTGCTGCGGGACGGACGGGCGGAAAGCGCCCTTCTGGAGCTTTTTGCCGATGCAGGCTTTGTGGTGCGGGGCGGGCAGATCATGCTGCGCCGTAGCCATGATATTCTCCATTTCTGCACCCAGGGGGTCAGTGAACTGAGCAAAAAATGCGAGGTATACGCATCCCAGGCTTTTGAGAAGGTCAAGCCCCGCCGTTTTGCGGCAAAGGCATCCTTCCGGATGCGGGGCGGGCGGCTGGTGTTCTCCCTGCTGGAGGAAAGCGGCGAGACCGCCCCGGAGCTGATGCCCATCCTCAGGGCAGTGGCACAGCGGCAGCAGTATGTGCGCCTGAAGACCGGTGAGTTTCTGGATGTGCGCGATATGATGGGGCTTGCCCCCGTGGTGCAGGAGCTGCTGGATGCCGCCTCGCTGGATGATCCCCACGCAAACGAGGAAGCCCGGGAGTTGAGCTTTGGCGCATACCGTGCAGGCTACATGGTCAGCATGCTGCGCATGGCGGGCGCCAACACCGAAGCCGATGCGGAGGCAGAGCACGCTATCGATGCTTTGAGCGAGCAGAGCGATCTCAGCTTTATGCCCTCCAAGCTGAAAAAGAAGCTGTCGCCCTACCAGCAGCGGGGCAGCGGCTGGCTGCTGTCCCTTTACGAGACCCGTATGGGCGGTATTCTGGCTGACGAAATGGGTCTGGGCAAGACCCTGCAGGTGATCGCCGCTCTTTCTGCCGCCAAGCGCAAGGACGGCACCAAGAAAAGCATGATCGTTACCCCCACCAGCCTTACCTATCATTGGCTGGCGGAGCTGAAACGCTTCGACGACAGCTTGCGGGTGCGTGTCATCGGCGGGCAGCGGGAGGAACGCCGCCGGGTGATCGCTGAAGCCAAAGCCGACGATACCGTGGATGTGCTGCTGATCAGCTACCCCCTGCTGCGGCGGGATATCGAATACCTGCGGGATATTCCCCTGCGTTTTGCTGTGCTGGACGAGGCCCAGTCCGTCAAGAATGCCCAGAGCCGGGGCGCCGTCGCCGCCAAGGAACTGGATGCGGAAGCCCGGATCGCCCTGACCGGCACGCCCATGGAGAACCACACCGGCGAACTGTGGTCGATCTTCGATTTTGTGCTGCCCGGCTATCTGGGCACGCAGGCTGCCTTCCTGCGCAGGTATGGCGGCGGTGAACATGCCGAAGAGCTGCGCGAGCGGGTGCGTCCCTTCCTGATGCGCCGCCTGAAGAGCGAAGTGCTTGCCGATCTGCCCAAGAAGCACGAGCAGTATCTTTACGCTGCCATGCCCCCGGAACAGGAGCAGGTCTACAACAGCCTGCTGTACTCCCTGCGGGAGCATGTGGGGCAGGCCTTGGAGGATGGCTCTCTGCCCAGAGCCCGTATGCAGGTGCTCAGTGTGCTGCTGAAAATGCGGCAGGTCTGCTGCCATCCCAAGCTGTTCCTGGATAACTACGAGGGCACCAGCGGCAAGCTGGAACTGCTGGTGCAGACGGTGCACAATGCCACCGATGCAGGCCACCGGATTCTTGTGTTCTCCCAGTTTGTGGGCATGCTGCAGATCATTAAGAAGCGGCTGGGGCGCGAGGGTGTGCAGGTACTGTATCTGGATGGCGACACCAAGCCGGATGTACGCCAGCAGCTCTGCGACCGCTTCAACGGCGGCGAAGGAGAGGTATTCCTCATCTCCCTCAAGGCTGGCGGTACCGGTCTCAACCTGACAGGAGCCGATCTGGTGATCCATTACGACCCGTGGTGGAACCCGGCGGCAGAGGATCAGGCCACCGACCGTGCCCACCGCATCGGTCAGACCAGGGATGTGACTGTGATGAAGCTGATCGCACAGGGCACCATTGAAGAAAAGGTGACCGATCTGAGCAAGCGCAAACGCGCCATCTTCGACCGTGTGGTCATTGCGGGCGAGACTGCCCTTTCCAGCCTGACGGAAGAGGATATCCGCGCCCTGTTCTTCACCTGAGCCTGCTTTTGAAACGAATACACAGACCCCCGGCGCACCGCATACAGCGGTGTTCCGGGGGTCGTTGCATTTGGAATGGGGGGAGAGCAGGGAGAAATCACACAGGCGATCTGTTCACCGCCTCTTCAGAAATTCGATATTCATAACTGCTTTCCGCGTTTTCGGGGATCAGGCACCAAATGGGCTGGCTCTCTCCAACACCGTAAGCATCGCAGTACTGGGTGTAGAACAGATTCTTCATGATGTAGAGGAAGTTGCCGATGTATTTGTCCTTCAGTGCATGAAGATCCTTCAGGCTGTCGCCGGGGCAGACAGGAGTGCAGAACCCCTGCTCCGCACCAAGGGCACGGATCTCCAATACCGAAAGTGGAGTGCCGCTTTCGTCTACCCAGTACTGGTCGTTGGTAATATCCAGCATCACCCATTTGTTCAGGGCGGTATCCCAGACCTCGTTTACCACATGGCAGTCGCTGTCGTAGGGGGAAAGGGGCATGATCCAAACCTTGCGGGCGTAAATGCCCAGCGACAGGCACATTTCGTTGAGAATCTGCGCCTTGGCACGGCAGTTGATGCCGTTAGCGGGCTTGTCCAGTGCGTAAGCCAGCAGATCCGGGGCGGTCATGGGCACATGGTTGTCGTAGTTGCTCTTGTGTTTCAGCCGGCGGGCGTATTCATCCATCAGGCGAAGGGCGCGTTCCAGCTCGCTGCCGGTACCGGCGGTCGCCTCCAGCCGGTAGTCTGCCCGCAGAGAGGGGTATTCTTCGTTGGTCATATCGTATGTAAAAAGGTGTTCCTCGCCGCCGCTGAAGGTCTCAAACCCGTTCAGAATGCCGGCTTCCATAATGGCGATCTCGTCGGTGGATTGCAGGTAGCTGTCAAAGCCCCAAAACAGGCAGTAGATGTTCTGGGCAAGGCTGGCAAGGAGCAGAACTGCCAGTATGATCAGCGCAATGATAAGACCCTTGCGGCTGTTCTTCGGTTTGGTTTCCATGATCGGTTATCTCCTTTGTACAGAAGGTTGCAGGGCGTAGAAAAAAGCCAGCCCACTGCGTGTGCAGGGGCCGGCTTTGCATTACTTGAGGGTAATGACTACGTGACGGTTGGGCTCGTCGCCTTCGCTGTGGGTGGTAACGGCATCGTTGCCCTGCAATGCGCTGTGCAGGATGCGGCGCTCGTAGGGGTTCATGGGCTCCATGACTACCTTGCGGCCGGTCTTTACGGCGCGGTTTGCCATACGGTTGGCAAGACGGGTGAGGGCTTCTTCGCGCTTGGCGCGGTAGTTTTCGGTATCCAGCGTAACGCGGATGTAGTTCTCCTGCCCCCGGTTTACAAACAGGCTGGTCAGGTACTGGAGAGCATCCAGTGTCTCGCCGCGGCGGCCGATGAGGATGCCCAGGGTATCGCCCATCATGTCCACGCGCAGGTTGCCTTCTTCGTCACGGCGGGGAGTGATGGACACTTCAACGCCCATCAGCTTGGTCACGTTGCTCAGGAATTCCACGGCGCGGGCTTCGGCTTCGCCTTCGGTAGCGGCGGGAGCAGATTCCTGCTTGGCTTCTTCCTGCTTGGGCTCTTCTGCTTTGGGGGTGTTCTCGGCCTTGGCGCGCTTGGGGGCGGCAGCCTTGGTCTCTTCGGTCTTGACGGGCTTCTCGGCTTTTACGGCAGCCTTTGCTTTCTCGGCCTTTTCCTGCACGCTGCTTTTGGGCTCTTCCTCGCGGCCGAGACCCACAGCCTTGAGCACATCAGTGCTTTCCAGATCTTCGCGCAGCGTAAGACGTACGACGGCGGGCTTTACGCCCAGAATGCCCAGAAAGCCCTTGCTGCCTTCATCCACCACTTCGATCTTTACATCTTCGAAGCTGACACCCAGCTTTTCAAGACCGAGGGAGATCGCTTCTTCGGTGGTCTTCGCTTTGAATTCCTGCATGCTCATTTGATGCTGTCCTCCTCCTTGACGGGTTTGCCGGTGTTACCCGCACGATCCTGCATCTCAAACATCTTGTTGAATACCAGCTGTTCGGCCCATGCAAAGAGGTTGGAAACAACCCAGTACACAGAGAAAGCCGCGTTGTAGCTGGAGCAGATGAAGAGGGAGAACAGCGGGAAGAAATACTTCATAAACTTGCCGGTGCTCTGCTGCTGGTCGTTGGTCTGCAGCTGCTGTCCCTGGGTGGTGCTGGACATCAGGAACTGGGTAACACAGGCGAGAATGGGCAGAATAAACCAGCCGTTGGGCTTGGCGTAGATGGACATCTCGGTGATCAGCAGATTCAGCTTGGGCAGCTCGTGCCACAGAGCCATTTCGGCCTGATAGGCTTCGGTTGCCTGCAGCAGGGGGAAGAGCGTTGCACCGGAAATGTTTTCGGCGGTTACGCCCAGAGCGGCAAGAGCCTCCACCTTGACGGCATCCAGAGAGGCAAAAACATTCTTCCAGATGTCGGGGGTGATCATGTTCAGGTTGGCCTGGTCAACGACAGTGCCGTAGAAGGGGCTGTCGGGCATCCAGATGTTCTTGATCCACAGCCAGCCCTCGTTGTTCTGCACACCGTTCACCAGCAGCTCAATGGCCTGCTTGGCAAGCTCGGTGTTGGCAACAAGGCGCATAGCGGCGAACATGATAAACAGCAGAGGCATGGAAAGCAGCATGGGCAGGCAGCCGCTCATGGGGTTGATGTTTTCCTTGCGGTACAGCTCGGACATCTTCTGGTTCAGCTTGTCCTTGTCGTTGGCATACTTCTGCTGCAGCTTGGCGATCTGGGGCTGGATCTGCTGGGTGCGGCGCATGCCCTTGCGGCTCTTGTAGTCCAGCGGAGAGATAAGCAGCTTGATCAGCAGGGTGAAAATAACCATGGACCAGCCATAGTTGCCGATCAGGCTGTTGATGCCTGTAAGGATATTTGCGAAAAACTGATTCATCGTTGTTAGTCCTTCCTGATATATGTGGGGGCAGTCTCGGGCACGGGATCATACCCGCCCTTGCAGAAGGGATTGCAGCGCAGAATACGCTTCAGCGCCAGCCAACCGCCGCGTAGTGCGCCAAAGCGCTCGATCGCTGTTTTGGCATACTGGGAGCAGGTGGGGCGGAAGCGGCAGCAACCTGGTGTATGAGGGGTGATGCACTGTTGGTAAAAACGGATCAGGAGAAGCAGTAGCTTTTTCATTTGGAACGTTTGCTGTTTTGGCTGGACAGCTTACGCAGCAATACCTGTACCTGATGCTGCACCTCTGCAAAGGGCTGCTGGGCAATGCCTGGTCTGGCGACGAACACATACAGCCCGTTGCGCATTTCGGGCAGCTGCGGGCGCACGCATTCCCTCAGGCGGCGTTTGGTGCGGTTACGTACCACGGCTACGCCCACCTTTTTGCTTACGGAAAAGCCGATGCGTTTCTGATTGCTGCGGACATACAGCAGCGTAAGGTCGCGGCAGGTAACGCGCTGCCCGCGGCGGTATACATAGGTAAACTGCCGATTGGGACCCAAACGATTCTGCCTCTGCACGCTGCAAACGTCCTTTCCGGCGGCAGAAAACCGCCATCATACCGGAAAAGCCCGTACCCACTTCACCCGTTGCAGGAAATGGGGCGGGCTTTTGCGATTGTTTCTTTCTGCATATCCTGCCTACAGTGCCAAATCAGGCGCTGAGCACCTTACGGCCACGACGGCGACGGGCGGCCAACACACGGCGGCCATTCTTGGTGGACATGCGGGCACGGAAGCCATGCACCTTGCTGCGCTGACGCTTCTTGGGCTGGTAAGTACGGAACATCGCGAACACTCCTTGTTATTAACAGTATGTATGGCGTTGCGCGCATGCATACGCAACGCGCAGAATACCACAAAGCAACCATCTTAGTATAGCCAACAGATTCTTTTCTGTCAAGATGATGGAGAAAAGATTTTCGTCTTTTAAGGGAAATGAAACAAGTTTTTTCTGCCCGGGCAGCATCCGGCGCGGCGTTTGCATAAGTACAGAGCTTTTCAGCCATACTGGCGGAGCAGGCATTCTGCTTCGGCAACAGCGGCGTACACGTTGGAAGCAACAGGGAGGGAAGAAACGGATGAAGCACAGGCATCAGCTGCTGCCTTGCACAGGGGAGGTACAGCCCAGACCCGGCGAGCGGGAGATCTTCTTTGCACAGGCTGCCACAGGACACCAGCAACGTCCGAAAAACGGTCGGGCTTCTGCCGGAGGGGAGGAAGAAACATGAACCGGAAACATATCCGTACCGATCCCGCAGCTTATGAACAGATGACCCGGCAGGCATCGCCACCCAGCCGGATGGTGCAGGGGGTATTCCGTGCCTTCTGGGTGGGCGGTGTAGTCTGCATCATCGGGCAGCTGGCTGCGGAGACCGGCGTACAGCTGATGAAGATGACACCCGCGGACGGCTACTGCTTTGCCGCGATCATTCTGGTGCTGCTCACTGCCATCCTTACAGGTGCGGGGGTGTTTGACCGCATCGGGCAGTATGCGGGTGCGGGGGCGTTTGTACCTATTACCGGTTTTGCCAATGCCATGGTATCTCCTGCGCTGGAATTCCGCCGGGAGGGCATGGTACTGGGGCTTGGCGCCAAGCTGTTTACCATTGCCGGGCCGGTGCTGGTATACGGCATCGGGGCATCGGTACTGGTGGGGCTGGTATATGCCATCATTTTTTCGTAACGGAGGCGATAACCCATGGCAGTGAAGCGGATGGGGCAGCAGACCATCATTCTGCCCAACAAACCGGCGATCCTTGCCGGGGCGGCATGGGTGGGACCCAAGGAAGGCAAGGGCCCGCTGGGCAGTCTGTTTGACCATGTAACCGAGGATGAATCCTACGGGCAGCAGAGCTTTGAACTGGCAGAGCGGCAGATGGTGCTGGATGCGGCCCGTGCCGCCATCCGCAAGGCAGGGGTGAGGGAAGGGGATATCCGGTTCCTGCTGGGCGGCGATCTGCTCAACCAGATCATCTCGGCGTCCTTTGCTGCAAGGGAGCTTGCGTTGCCCTTTCTGGGACTGTACGGAGCCTGCTCCACCATGTGCGAGGCGCTTTGTCTGGGCAGTATGCTGCTGGACGGGGAGTATGCGGACCATGTACTGTGTACGGCCAGCAGCCACTTCTGCACCGCCGAGAGGCAGTATCGCTATCCGCTGGAGTACGGCAACCAGCGCACACCCACCGCTCAGTGGACAGTTACGGGTGCAGGGGCTGCGGTACTCAGCCTGTCCCCCGGCAAAACGCCCATGGCAAGGATCACTCACGCCTGTGTGGGGCGCGTGGTGGATCTGGGGGTGACCGATGCCAACAACATGGGCGCAGCCATGGCACCCGCCGCTGCGGATACACTGCTTGCCCTGTTTGAGGATACCCATACCGCTCCGAGGGATTACGACCTGATCGTAACCGGCGATCTGGGCAGAGTGGGAAGGAATCTGCTGCTGGAGCTGATGAACTCCCAGGGAACGCCGCTCATAGAGGATCGATGCCTGGATTGCGGGCTGCTGATCTATTCCCCGGAACAGGACTGCCATGCCGGTGGCAGCGGCTGCGGCTGCAGCGCAGTGGTGCTGAATGCCTGCCTGCTGCCGCAATTGCAGGAAGGAAAGCTTGGGCGCATCCTGTTCATGTCCACCGGCGCATTGATGAGCCCCACCAGCAGCCTGCAGGGGGAGAGCATTCCCGGGGTGGCCCATGCGGTAGTACTGGAAAGCCCCAAGGCAGAAAGGAATACCCGCCATGACTTTTGATCTTTGGATGTATGTGAAGGCCTTTGCGGTGGGCGGCGCACTCTGCGCCGTCGGGGAGGCGCTGTGCCTGAAAACCGGCTGGACACCTGCCCGGATCCTGGTTGGCTATATTCTGACCGGCGTTGCCCTGAGCGCATTCGGGCTGTACACGCCTTTGGTGGATTTTGCCGGTGCGGGCGCATCGGTGCCCCTGACCGGTTTTGGGCACAGCCTTTGTCAGGGGGTGATCCATGCGGTACAGGAGCGGGGCTGGATCGGTGCGTTTTGCGGCGGTCTGACTGCCACAGCCGGAGGTATCGCCGCAGCGATTTTTTTCGGCACCATCGTTGCCGTATTCTGCAAACCGCACATGAAGGGGAAATAAAAAAGCTTCTCCCGCTTTGGCGGGAAAGAAGCTTTTGGCGGGAACCTACCGCTGTTTTTTGGAAAGCAGCTTCAGAACGCCGCTGAGGAAACGGGGCGCACGGATGCAGATCATCTTCACAGCCATGGGTTCACCTCCCCGATTGACCGATACGCAGCAGCACGAAACCGGCTGCGATCAGCAGAATGCCGAGCAGCGCCAGCCATGCCCATTTGGGAATGCACAGAAACACCAGCAGGATGCCTGCTGCCAGCAGCACAATGCCGGCGATGGTCAGAAGTCTGCTGTTGCCGGGATAACATTTTTCGTAGGGATAGGGCATCGGCTTCACCTCGCTCGCTACACGATATGCGGGGAAGTGCGGAAAAGTGAATAAAAAAAATCACCCCGGCGAACCGGAGTGATTTTTTTGTTAGCCACCATCGGTGACCGGTCAACTTACTTGTTGACGCTCTCCTTCAGGGCCTTGCCAGCCTTGAAAACGGGAGCCTTGGAAGCAGCGATCTTGATCTGCTCGCCGGTGCGGGGGTTGCGGGCCATGCGGGCGGGGCGCTTGCGGACTTCGAAGCCGCCGAAGCCGACGATCTGAACCTTCTCACCATCAGCCAGAGCTTCGGTGATAACTTCGGTCACGGCACCCAGAGCCTTCTCGGCATCCTTCTTGGTGAAACCAGTCTTCTTAACGATGGCGGCGGTCAATTCAGCTTTGTTCATAACGGTAGTACCTCCTTTTGTTGTGGCCACGCAGAGCGTGGACTGTAAAGAAATCCGGGGGAAAAGCCCACGGTTACAGGGTTTTTTGTTCAAACCCTTTAGCCGTTTTGTTTTCCTGCTTCCCAGTATACATCCATTTCTGATAAAGTCAAGTCCTCAACGCATTTTCCTGCGTTTTTCACTTGCATTTCCATGGCACGGAAGCGGGAAATGAATTTCTCAACCGCAGAAAACAAAGCAATATCGGGGTTTTTGCCGCACAGACGGCAAACGTTAACAACTGAAAAAAACAGGTCGCCGATTTCTTCTTCCGGGTCTTTTCCGCTCTGCAGGTTCTCTTTTACCTCGTCCGCCTCTTCGTAGACCTTCTTGAGGGCCTCTTCTGCGGAGTCGAAATCGAACCCCACCTTGGCGGCTTTTTTCTGCACCTTGCTGGCCCGCAGCAGGGGAGACAGCCCGGTGGAAACATTGGCCATGGCATCTGCATGGGAGGATATGCCCCGCTGCTGACGCTTGAGCGCCTCCCAATTCTCCAGCACCTGCTCGGAGGTATCGGCCTGTACTTGCCCGAACACATGGGGGTGCCGCTCGATCATTTTGCCGCAGATGGCGCTGGTAACATCCAGCAGGTCAAACTCGCCATGCTCTTTGGCGATCTCCGACTGCATGGCTACCTGCAAAAGCACATCGCCCAGCTCGTCGTACATATGGTCGATATCCTCTTCCCGTACAGCCTGGATGTATTCGTAGCTTTCCTCCAGCAGATCGGGCAGGATGCTCTCGTGGGTCTGCTCCCGATCCCACGGGCAGCCGTCGGGTGCGCGCAGACGGGTGACCACCTGCACCAGATCGTCCATATCGTAACGGCTGCGGCTCAAGTAGGGCACCCCGGGCACATAGACCGCCGTCAGGTGATCATAGTGCTTCTGCCGATCCAGTTCGAACAGCGGGATGGATACCGCCTTCAGCTCGCCGGTCTCTTCCTTGCCGGTGATCAGCGTTACCTGCATCTCTTCGGGCAGCAGGCTCAGCAGCTTCAGCTTGCAATCGCCGGCACAGGCCTGAGAGTGCAGCTCGGTCAGCAACAGGGCTTCTTCGGGGGAGTGGGGCGCACGCTCAAAATCGGCAGCGGAATACAGCCGCACCGAAGGCGCAGGGGCATCCACCAGCGCAAGGCAGCGGGATGCGTGGCTTACGCCCGGCAGGATGGTGCAGGGGGTATGCTTTTTAGCAAACAGACGGCTTGCCGCAGCCACAGTCGCATCAAAGGAAGCATCGCTGACCGCATAGCAAACCGGCTGTTTGCTGCAAAAATCCGCCAGTCTGCGGGCGACCGCTTCGTTGAACTCGTCAAAATCTTCGCAGGTGTCGTACAGGTCGTCCATGGTATCAAAGGCGATGGCTTCCTGCTTGAGCCATGCAGCCATGGGGTGGCGGGCGGTGCGCAGCACCAGATGCCCGGCTTCCCGCAAAGCGCGCTCCACGCCCCGGGTCAGAAAGGCTTCGCCGCCGGTGCCCAGCGTAACAACAGTCAATTGCTTCATGGTCAGTTTTCCTCCTTCTTTGGTACAGCTTTACGGTGGAAACGGCGCAGGATGGGCGCCAGTTCCTCCCGGGTGATCGCGCCGGTCATCATGGCGGCGCCGGCGTAGGCGGCCACGCCCACAACCACCTGCACCAGCGTCCAGATGCCGTGGGTGGGCAAAAGGTGCATACTGCCCAGCAGCACCAGCGCCATGATGGCGGTGGCCAGCGCAGGGCGGCCTGCAATATTCCAGATATCCAGCTTCATGCCGGTATACTTGCGTACATAATACAGATTGGGCAGCATGCTGATGGTATAGCAGCTGAGCGACGCGATGGGTGCGCCATAGATATTCACCGAAGGTGTACCGATGAGCGTGTAGTTGAGGATCACCTTCACGATAACGCCCGCCAGCAGGGTGTACATGGGAATGCGCTGCTTGCGCAGCCCCTGCAGGATGCCGCTGGTGGACTGTACCACCGTAAACAGCACGATGGTCAGGCTGGAAAGGCTGAGCAGGTTGGCGGTGATCTGCAGGGCTTCGGGGGTATCGAAATGATAGACCAGATCCAGCAGTTGCTTGCTGAGCATGCTCATGCCGATGGAGCAGGGCAGCCCCACCACAAAGGAAAGCCGCAGTCCCAGCGCACTCTGGCGGCGCATCTGCTTGCCGTCGCCCTTTGCCATGGCGGCGGAAATGGAGGGTACCAGGCTCATGGCGATGGCGGTGGCCAGTGCGGTGGGCACGTTGATCAGCGTGAGCACATAGCCGGAGTAGCGGCCGTACAGCCCCAGCGCCTCATTCCGGGCAATGCCCGCAACCACCAGCCGGTTCAGCAGCAGACCGCTGTCGATAAAGGAGGCGATGGGCACGATGCATGCCCCCAGCGTAATGGGGATGCTGAGGGAGAGCAGCCTGCGCAGCAGCGTTTTGCCGGATTCGTTTTCTGTATCGGCTGCCTGCTCGATGGCGTTGAAGGCATTCCGCTTGCGGTGGTAAACGATCACCATATACAAAAGGGCGGCGGCTTCTGCCAGCGAGGTACCCAGCAGCACGCCTGCGGCGGCATAGGCAATGGAGACCCGGCTGCCCAGCCATGCCAGCGGCAGGGCAACGAACACTTTACCCACCTGCTCGATCAGCTGGGAGATAGCGGTGGGCACCATATTCTGTTGTCCCTGCATAAAGCCGCGCAGGGCAGACATAACGCACACCAGCAGCAGCGCCGGAGCGATGGCCACAAAGCCGGGCTGGGTGGATACATCTCCCGAGCGCACCGCCAAAGTGGGGCTCATCACGATCATCAGCAGCATGGCGATAAAGCCCAGCGCGCTGAGCAGGCACAGGGCGATGCGGAAGATGCGCTTTGCCGTGCGGGGATCGTCCTTTGCCAGCGCAAAGCTGACCATGCGGCTGATAGCCACCGGCAGACCGGCGGAGGAGATGGTCAGCAGCATGTTGTAGGTGGGGAATACCAGCTGATAGGTACCCATGCCCTCGTCACCGATGAGCCATGCCAACGGGATGCGGTACAGTGCGCCCACGATCTTGCAGATGATGCCCACAAGGCTGAGCACCGTCATGCCGCTGACGATGGATTTCTGTGTGTTGCTCAAGCTTGTCCCTCCGATACGGGCACAGGACTGCCCGGTTTCCTGTTGTATGTCCTGCGGTCTGAGCCGCTGCAAATAGTATGCACAGTCTTTTGCCGCCTGAAAGACCTATACGGAAAAAAGCAGCAAAAACCGCAGCAATGCTATTATATGCACATTGCTGCGGTTTCGCAAGCGGTTCGAGCGAAAGGGACGCCGTTTACTGCTCCATCTGGCGGCCCACAATGCCTGCCGCGGTCTCTGCCACCTTCACTTCAGCATCGCCCATGCGGGTGCCCTGTTCTTTACTCAGCAGCAGCACCGCGCCGATGGCTTCGCCGTCGGCAATGATGGGGGAGACCACCTGCGCCGTGTAGCCTGCAATATCCTCCTCGTTGGTCACTGCCACGATCTTGCCGCCCACCGCCCGGTTGATGGCCACCGTCTGCCGGTTGGCGATGGCGGTTTCCAGCTCAGGGCTGATGGGCTTGTCGTTCAGCTCCTTTTTGCTTACGCCGCTGGCTGCCACCACCTGGTCCCGATCCACGATACAGGCGATGTGTCCCATGGAGCGGAAGATAGATTCCGTATAATCCTTGGCGAAAGCCGACATTTCGCCGATGGGGGAGTATTTCTTCAGGATGACCTCGCCATCCCGGTCGGTGTAGATCTCCAGGGGGTCGCCCTCCCGGATCCTCAGCGTGCGCCGGATCTCCTTGGGGATCACCACCCTGCCCAATTCGTCGATCCTGCGTACAATACCCGTTGCTCGCATTGTTTCCCTGCCTCCTTGCCGGCGCAATGGTATGGTTTGAGCA
>JAFXBE010000058.1 GCA_017516765.1 Clostridia bacterium
ACCCACCCCCAAAGGCTTCTTCCCCCAGCGGGGGAGGAAGCTGGCACGTAGTGCCTGATGGTAGGGGTAATTGCAAGGCGTTGGGGACGGCAGTCTTTTGCCCCGGGCAGCAGCCAACCCCGAACCGGTATACCGCCCCCGCTCCAAGCACCCTCAGTCGCCTGACGGCGACAGCTCCCTCCTAACGGAAGGAGCCTTATGGAGTTGCCTGTCCCCAAGGAAATACCCACCCCCAAAGGCTTCTTCCCCCAGCGGGGGAGGAAGCTGGCAGGCGTAGCTTGACTGATGGTAGGGGTAATTGCAAGGCGATGGGGACGGTAGTCTTCTGCCCCGGGCAGCAACCATCCCGAACCTTATCCCCCTACTCCTTCTTCTCCCGTCCGTACCGGGCGGGGGATATGCCCGTGCGTGCCTTGAAGGCGCGGTAAAAGCAGGTATAATCCGAAAAACCGCTCTCCTCGCAGGCCTGCCGGGGCTTTGCGCCGTCCGCAAGCAGCTGCTGGGCAAGGGCGATGCGGCGGGTAAGGATGTACTGATACACCGACATGCCCGTATGCGCCTTGAACTCGTGCAGAAGGGCGTACTTGTTCATGGCGAACACCTCTGCCAGCCCGTCCAGCGAAAGCTGCTCGGCGGCGTGCAGATTGATGTAGCGGATCAGCTCGCTCATGCGGGAGGATGCGCCGTCCGCCTCCGGGGTGATGCTCTCATTCAGCACCTCAAGCAGGCGCAGCAGATAGAGAGTCATGCGGCAGCGGTTGGCGATGATCCCCGTGGGGGAGCCGTCCTTTGCCCCCTCCACGATCTCGTCCGCCATGGGCACCAGCGAGCGCACCTGCTGCTCATCCGGTCGGAAATACCGCCGTCCGCCCCCGGTCAGCCTGTCCAGCTCGGCGGTAAAGCTGAAGTCCTCCGTGCTGATGGACTGGAGAAAGGGCTTGGACAGATAGATGTAAAACCGCTCATAGGGGGTGGAGGAGTCGGTGTGCATCACCCGGTGCATACAGCCCGGGGGATAGATGAGCACATCGCCCAGAACCGGGGTCAGATCCATCTCCTCCACAATCACCCGGATGGAGCCCCTGAGGATAAAGTACAGCTCGTAGAACTCGTGGCTCTGATAGATGGTGGGCAGCGCGTTGGTGTTGGTGGGGTGGTAGATCTCAAACTCCCGCCCCGGGGGCATCTGGTCGTCATAATGCCAGAAGGGATGTCTGGACATGGTGGGTCTCCTTTGCCGGTAGAATGGTTGAGGGCGGCGGGTTGCAAATTGCAAAACTTGTTCCGGCTATCCGTACAGCCGCTGCACATTCGGCGCATACAGCCCCGCCGATTGCAAAAGTTGTTCCGGGTTCATTGTAGCATGGGCAGCGGCAAAGCACAAGGGTCACCCGCAGCCCGGGCAAAAACAAAATGAGCCTCCCCCGTGCGCGATGCAACGCCCATCGCGCGGGGGGAGGCTCTTTCAGCAGCCCCTGGGCAGCACATGGAGAGCTATGCCGCCAAAGGGGAGAATACTGTCGGACAGGGTAGACGGATGCTGGAGAGGCACCCGCATGTGCAACAGGGTGGGAGGGAGAGATGAAGCATACCGTCCGGCAGAGAATGTTGGTTTGGGTGCGTGCGCCTGCACGCGGGGGGTTACTTGGTCAGCTCCAGCAGACCGAACACGGAGGGATCGTTCCAGCCGGTGTCGCTGGCATCGGCAAAGTTCATCAGGCGGCGCACACCGTCGGGCGCGGCATCGTTGTAGCGCATGTCGAAGCCCAGCTTCATGCCCGCTTCGGGCTGGATGGCGGTGAAGGGCACGGTGAACAGGGCGGTAAAGCCGGTATCGGTCTGGTTCACAGCGGCGGTAACGGTCTCGAAACCGGCGTCGATGGTCAGCACGCCCTTGTAGTTGACGCGGTAGTGGTGGTCGTCGTCATCGTAGACAGGCTCGCGGTTGTTGGTCTCATCCACGAAGATCTCCACGCTGTCCTGCTCGTAGCTGTTGGGGGAAGCATCGCTCAGCCAGGGGTCGGTAACGGTCATCAGCACGTAGAGGTTCTTCTCGTCCCATGCCGCCTGACCGCTGGCAGCCACCTTGCCGCCCTCGGTGTAGTCGGCGCTCAGGGAGGCGTTCATGGCGATCACGGGCGCGGTTTCGATGGCATCCAGACCGTACACGGCCTTGGCAACGGGCAGGGATGCGGGCACCTCGGCGGGCTCCTCTTCCACGGTGGGCAGCTGGGTGGGATCCACCAGACCCCAGAAGGCATACTTGGGCTGCAGGTTCTTGTCGAACAGCAGGGGATGCTCCGCGCTCTTCCAGCTGCGGTCGTCGGTCACGCCCCATACCTGTACGGCTTCCATCTGGTCGGCGTACTGGGCGAAGATGTCGAACAGCCGCTGGTAACGCTCGGCCTGCCGCAGCAGGGTGGCTTCATTGGTGTCGGAAATGGTAATGTCCAGCTCGCTGACGCGCAGCTTGAGACCCTTCTCGGCAATGCGCTGGAAGGCGGCGCGCAGCTGGGTGTAGCTGGGGCTGCCCAGCTGATAGTGGCACTGGAAGCCGTAGCCGTCGATGGTGCCGTCGGCGATCAAGCTGTCCAGCAGGTTGCAGATGCCGGTGAGCTTGGGCTCGTAGGGGGTGGAGTAGTCGTTATAGTAGAGCTGCACGCCCTCGGCGGCGTACTGACGGGCAAACTTGAAGGCCTGGTTGACGAAGTCTTCGCCCACCACCTTGGTCCAGTTGCTCTGGCGCAGGCTGGCGCTGCCGTCGGCAACGGCTTCGTTGACAACGTCCCAGCTGACGACCACGCCGGGGTATTCGGTCTGGATGGTGGTCAGCACGGTCTTGATGTAGTTTTCCAGACGGCCCAGCATCACTTCGCGGCTCAGATAGGGCTTGGCGGTGTTGTAATCCTCATGGAAGAAGGCCTCGGGGGTCTGGTTGTGCCACACCAGCACGTGACCGTGGAGCTTGATGCCGTTTTCCATGCAGTACTTGAGCAGGGATGCGCCCTTGTTGAGGCTGATGGCAACGGCGGTCTGGTCGCCGCCCTCGGTGACCAGCTTGCGGCTGGCGGTCACATCCAGAACGGAATCGGGCTTCAGGTCGTTTTCGTGGGTGAAGATGTTGAACTGGTGGGAATAGATGGTCATCCGCTTGGCGTTGACGGCATCCCAGCCGTTAACGGCGCAGCCCACATCGAACTTGTCGGCGTAGACATCCTTCAGGGCGGGTAGGGCGAGGGCGGCGAGGGTCTCCTCGTCGTGCTGCACCACGGGCTTGATGGTGGAGGCTGCGGTCTGGGTTACGGTAAAGTTCTTCATGCTGTACTCCAATTCCGGTGCATTCGTGGTTTCCACATAGAGCACGTTTGTTACATAGTCGCCGGGCTTGTACTTGCCGCTGAGGGTGACCCATTCGCCCTTGGGCACGGTGCCGGTGGCGAGGTTTTCATAGCTTTCGGTACCGGCGGCGTTCTTGTGGGCGACAGAGATCATCATCTTGGCGTTATCCACGCTGTTCTGGTACACATCCACGCTCAGCTCGTACTCGGCGGTGTATTCCAGCTCGAAATCCCGCCCGGGGGAGTGCCAGTCGCCGCTGCGGCCGGTGATGGACAGCGCGCCGTCGGCCACGGTGACCGCCGCGCCGCCGGTGGAACGGGCGTACCAGCCGTCGGTGCCGGTGGAAAAGTCGCTGGTGTAGGTGAACATATCGTCGGCTGCCAGCGCGGCGGCGGGCAGGCAGACGGCAAGGGCAAGGATCAGGCAAAGGAACTTTTTCAAGGGGTATCCGCTCCTTCCGGTAGATGGGTAAACGTGTTTAGTAACATTGTTTGATAACCATTCTAAATGACTGCCCACATTTTGTCAAGGAAAAGGGGGAAAGGTGCAAAAAAAGTGCGGGGAGTGGGGGCATATGGTCGGCTGCCGCCCGGGCAGTTGTCCAGCGTCCCCTGCGCCTTGCAATCACCCCTACCATCAGTCAGGCTTCGCCTGACAGCTTCCTCCCCCGCTGGGGGAAGAAGCCTTTTTGTTGGCCGTCTTCGTTGGGAACAGCCAACAAAAAGGCTCCTTCCGAAGGTGGGCGAGGTCGGGAAGCGCGTGCGCAGTGCGCACAACGCCGAAGGCGTTAGCGACCCGCAGTCGTCAACCGAAGCAAGTGTAGACCACGGTTAGTGGGCTGCACGCCGACTGAGGTTGCGGGCCGTAGGCTGTCGCCGTCAGGCGACTGAGGGTGTCCGGAGCGGAGGTGGAGTACCGGTTCGGGTTGGCTGCCGCCCGGGCAGTTGTCCAGCGTCCCCTGCGCCTTGCAATTACCCCTACCATCAGTCAGGCTTCGCCTGACAGCTTCCTCCCCCGCTGGGGGAAGAAGCCTGCGGTGTTGGCTGTATGCAATGGTAACAGCCAACAAAAGGCTCCTTCCATTGGAGGGCGAGGTCGGGAAGCGCGTGCGCAGTGCGCACAACGCCGAAGGCGTTAGCGACCCGCAGTCTCGGGCCGAAGCAAGTGTAGACCACGGTTAGTGGGCTGCACGCCGACTGAGGTTGCGGGCCGTAGGCTGTCGCCGTCAGGCGACTGAGGGTGCTTGTACCGGCTTCCTCCCCGCCGGAAAAAAGCCTTGTTGGGCGCACTCCATCAGAAAAATCCCGCCAAAAATGTAAAAATATATGTTGCATCTCCGCTGTGTTTCATCTATAATGAGAAAAGGAAATTTGGCACAATTAAATTTCCATCAATCATTAGCAAAGTATCCAGTATCTGGAAAAGGAGAAGTCGTTATGAACAAACGCACATGGATCACAGTGATCGCGCTGGTCGCATCCCTGCTGATCGCCGCCACCGGCACGCTGGCGTATCTGACCGATACCGACAGCGATGTAAACGTTATGACCCTTGGCAATGTGGACATCGAGCAGCACGAGATGAAGCGTGTCGACGGTGTTGCCTACAACGATACCCTCGAAGAGGGCGATCTGGAGCCCTTCGAAGACGGCATCAAGCTGTATCCCGCCTATCCCCTTATCGAGGATCAGGACATGGCCTATGAAGCAATGCAGGATGAAGCCGACTGCATCCATTGGGGCCCCTATGTACATGGCGGCACCGCCTGGAATGGTCTGTTCAGCGAAGAAAAAGTGACCGGCGCTGTGGACAAGATGATTTTCGTTGAGAACACCGGTGATTCCGATGCCTATGTTCGTACCCTTTTGGCTATTGAGAGCCCCGAAGGTGTTGATATCGGTTACGGCTGGCAGCACGCCGATATCGTGCTGAACATGAACGGCAACAATCGCTTCAACAACTCCCTCGGCACCGGCGCCATCAACTCCGTGTGTGCGATCGATGTGAACGGTACCCATTACGAAGTGTACGAGTTCTGCTACAGCGAGATCATGAAGCCCGGCGAGTGGACCCGTCCCTCCCTGCTGCAGGTGGTTATGACCCACTGGGCCGACAACGAGGATATGAAGCGGCTGGGCGACACCTTTGAGATCCTTGCTCTGTCTCAGGGCGTGCAGGTGGAGAACCTGACCGGGCTTGGCGCTCAGGGCGCACTGGACGCTGCATTTGGCAAGGTAACCAAAGAAAACGCCACCAAGTGGTTCTCCAAAATGGAAGGCATGCCCGTGACCACCGCCTCTACCGCCGAAGAGCTGGCTGCTGCGCTGGCTGAGGGCGGCACCGTGGTGCTGACCAACGATATCGAGCTTACCGATGAACCCATCAAGATTGCCAAGGGTACCGATGCTACCATCGTGATCCCCGAGGGCGTTACCATTGAAGGTACCTCCACCAACAGCTCCGCCTCCAACCAGCTGGTCGTGGAAAGCGGTGCTACCCTCACCCTCAGCGGTGCTGGCGAGCTGTCCTTCACTGCCGGCAAGCCTGATACCGATTGGGGCGAAAACGGTCCCAAGCCTTACCCCGGTTATGCCAGCAACACCATCAAGAACAGCGGCAAGCTGATCATTGACGGCGTTACCGTTAAGAACAACACCGGCAGGGGCGGCGCTTCCTACGCCATCGATAACTACCCCGGCGCTGACCTGATCGTGAACAGCGGCAGCATCCAGCAGACCGGCGGCGATGTAGCTATCCGTATGTTTGCCAACAGCAAGACCGTGCCCACCAATGTTACCATCAACGGCGGCACCATCGAGGGCAAGCGCGCTGTGTGGGTACAGATTCCCGGCAGCGACCCCACCGTTGCCATGATCGCCAACCTGACCGTTAACGGCGGTACCCTCACCTCCACCGACGATCCCACCGCCAACTATCTGGCCATCTATTCCTACTCCTATGGCAACAGCTTTGCCAACACCAACATTGCTCTCAACGGCGGTACCTATAATGGTCACGTTGCTTTCGGCGGCGGCTATAAGGGCGATACCGAGAATGTGACCGTCACCGGCGGCACCTTCAACGGTGAACTGGGTCGCTATCTTGCCAATGACGGTTGGGAAGATATCCCCAAGCCCTGATCATCACCCCCCGCAGCCAAGCTGCACTTCCCGCCCTTCCCTTCGGGGAAGGGCGGTTTTGTATTTCCAGACCAACCAAAAAGATTTCCAATGATTGTCAAAAAACACTTGTAACATTACCAGCGATGTGTTACAATACCAAAAGATGGGTATGCCATGCCGCGCCACAGGTGTGCCCCAGTAAATAAAAGGAGACAAAACACATGAGTAAGCGCACACTTATGATGGTAGTCGCGCTGGTCGCCGCGCTGGCGATGGCAGCTACCGGCACGCTGGCCTATCTGACCGATACCGACAGCGATGTAAACGTAATGACCCTCGGCAATGTAGATATCGAGCAGATCGAGCTGGAGCGCGGCAACAATGTAGCCGATGATGCCACTCTGGTCGATGGCAGCCTGACCAGCTTTGTGCAGGGTCAGCCCCTGTTCCCTGCCTACGCTGCTGATGATACCGCCTACGACCCTCAGACCGGCGAGCTGGTATGGGGCGAGTTCGTAACCGCCGATGAGGAAGCCACCTCCCATCTGTGGGATGATGATAAGCTGACCGGCGCACTGGATAAGTTCGTGTTTGTTGAGAACACCGGCGAATCCGATGCCTATGTCCGCACGGTATTTGCCTTTGAAGCACCTGCCGATGTGGAGGAGCTGCTTCACTTCAATACCAACGAGGATCTCATTTGGGAAAAGCATGGCTACATCACCGTGGAAGGCGTGCTCTGCAAGCTGGTAAGCGCCGTGTACCCCGAAGCCCTGCCTGCCGGCAAGATCAGCGTTCCCTCCCTGCTGCAGGTGGCGCTGGATCACACCGCCACCAACGAGGATGTGGAGAAGCTGGGCGAGACCTACAACATCTATGTTATCTCTCAGGCAGTGCAGACCGTCAACCTCGAGCAGCTGGGTGCTAAGGAAGCGCTGGATGCAGCCTTTGGCGTACTGAGCGAGGACAGTCACCCCTGGATGGCCAGCGGTGAAGAAGGCGCACAGCCTCCCTTTGAATCCGAGCCCGATACCCCCGTCCTTGTGGATGATGTTGTGGAACTTGGCAAGGCGCTGAAGGATGGCAAGTCCGTCGTTCTGATGGATGATATTCTGGTCAATCCTGCCTCCACCAGCAATTCCTACGGCATCACCGGTCTTGCTCAGGTCAACGGCGGCGTTATCAGCGGTAATGGCAAGACCATCACCATCAAAGGTGCCGGCGGCACTTGGGACAGCGGCATCAACACCACCGGCGGCATTATTCAGGATCTGAAGGTGACCGGCTCTTTCCGTGGCATCTTCATCAACCACAACAGCGAGCACGCCGAGCGTGTCATCCTGAATGATGTGGTCATCGATGGCACCGTCTACACCATCAGCTGTGATCAGGGCATGAATCAGGGCCTTACTGCCACCGATTGCACCTTCAACGGCTGGACCAGCTATGCTGCAACGCTGGGCGACGCTATCTTCTACGATTGTTCCTTCGGCGAGGGCAGCGGCTATGCCTACTGCCGCCCCTATGCCCCCACCCAGTTCATCAACTGCGACTTTGAAGCCGGTTTCACGGTCGATCCTGTTGCAGATATCGTAATGGAGAATTGCCGTCTGGATGGCGTAGAAATCACCGGCGCAAACCTTGATCAGCTGGTGACCGATACCTCCAAGGTAACGATCAAGTAATCGATCCTCTTGATTGATCCCAACCCGGGCAGCTGCGGAAATTCCGCAACTGCCCGGGTTTTTCATTTCCCTCCCCCTGTGCTATACTGTCCCCATCCCCATCCGAAAGGAGCCACGCCCATGATCCGCGCCGCCCTGTTCGATATGTACGAGACCCTGTGCAGCCACTACCGCTGCCCCTTGTATTTCGGCGCACAGACCGCCGAGGACTGCGGGGTGGAGCCTGCCCTCTTCCTCTCCTTCTGGCGGGATGCCGAGGGTGAGCGGGGGCGAACGCTGGGGCAGATCACCCTTGAGGAGCGGCTGCGGGACATCCTGCCCCGGTGCGGCATCACCGATCCCCACCGGCTGGCTGCGCTGGTGGAGCGGGTGTGCCAAAAGCGCATCCAGACCAAGCAGCAGTGCCTTGCCGCTTTGCATCCCGGCATCCTGCCCATGCTGCGCGGGCTGGCTGCGCAGGGCATCCGGCTGGGGCTGGTGAGCAATTGCTACAACGAAGAAGCGCAGGTGATCCGGGCGTGGGAGCACATCTCCCTGTTCGGCAGCGTACAGCTGAGCTGCGAGGCGGGCATCGCCAAGCCCGACCCGGCGATCTTTCTGCGCTGCACAAACGAGCTGGGGGTCGCCCCGGAGGAATGCCTGTATATCGGCGACGGGGGCAGCAGCGAACTGGAGACCGCCCGTTCCCTCGGCATGACGGCTTTGCAGGCGGCATGGTACATTCTCGAGACCCCCGATCACCCCAGCCCGCTCAAGCCCGGCTTCCCCCGGATCGACGATCCGCTGCACATCCTTCATCAGATCGGGTTGGGTTTTTAACCCATTTCTCATTTTCTTATCATCCTTCTCTTTTTGTATTGCCCCATGGGCTGTGCTATGCTATGGGTGTGGAAAGGCAAAACACCTTCCCTGCAAAGAAAGGACAGGTTTGATCGATATGAAGAAGTTTGCTCTGGTTCTCCTGCTCATCGTTGTTTGCGTATGCGCCGTCGGCTGCTCCGCCATCGGGTATGTGTATACCGATGCCAGACATTACACCGCCGGGAACGCCAACATTTCCGGTCGGGTGGATGATCTGGACATCAACTGGATCGACGGCGCGGTGTATATCGAATACTACAACGGCAGCGACATCCGGCTTTCCGAGACCTGCGACCGGGAGCTGAAGAAGGATCAGCAGCTGCACTGGTATCTGGACGGCAAAACCCTGCGGGTGCAGTACGCCGCCTCCGCTGTGCGCATCAGCAACAGCCTGGACAAGCAGCTTACCGTGATGATCCCCAACGATCTCTATCTGGACGATGTCCATATCGCCGTTGCCTCTGCCATGGTGGAGGCCGACGGGGTGAATGCCAAGAAGATCAAGGTGGACAGCGCCAGCGGACAGATCGCTCTGCGCCAGCAGGGCGAAGCCGAGGAGATCAATGTGAACACAGCCTCCGGCGCGGTGGCTGTGGCGGTGGAGAACGCCGAGCAGCTCAAGGTGAACAGCGCCAGCGGCGCAGTGATCGTGGATGCCCTGTATGTGGAAGAGGTTAAGACCGTCAGCGTCAGCGGCAACACGACCCTGCAGCTCGCCAACGCTGCCGACCGCATCAAGATGGATTCCGTTTCCGGCACCGTGCGGCTCATCCTGCCCGACAGCATGGGCTTTACCGCCGATGTGGACAGCCTGAGCGGTCGCGTGGGCGGCAGCCTGCGCCTTGACCGGGACGATGAGGACTACGTACACGGCAACGGTCGCTGCAAGATCGAGGTGGACACCGTATCCGGCAACGTGACCTTTGATGAGAACACCGCCGCGGATGCTCACCGGCTGTAAGAGAGCGGTTTTTCGACCCTCTGTACGGGACGGAGCGGGGGCGCAGGGGGATGGTTTGTGAATAATGAGGGCTTCTTCGAACGAAGGAGCCTTCTTTTTTGTGGGGGGTGTGATTGGCTGCAACACCCAAGCTGGGGTACGCTGCGCGGGCTGGGTATAGATACCCGCAGAACCGCTGCGAGGGGCTGGGTGGGGCTACGCGCCCTGACTGCCAGTGAGCCTCCCTTGTGCAAAGGGAGGTGGCACGGCTTTGCCGTGACGGAGGGATTGTGCTTGGCGGTAAAACCCAAGCCGGGTTTCGCTGCGCTGGCGTGTATATAGATACCCGCAGATCCGCTGCGTGGAACTGGGTGGGGCTGCGCGCCCCACACCTGCGGTCACTCTTTTATGAAAAGAGTGACCAGAAAAGGGCGACACGTTCGCTTTGGTCAAATCCCTCTTAATTGCCCATTTTCGGGGCGGCGGTCGCAATCACCTGCTGTTATCGTTACTGGACACAATACGCCGTCTTGGCTGTCACACGGTGCGCCCTTTATGCCGCCCCGAAAA
>JAFXBE010000014.1 GCA_017516765.1 Clostridia bacterium
ACCCTTCCGGTGGTTTCGGAACCCTTGCGTAGCAAGGGGTTCCTATCGCCGTTTGCCGCCCGGGGAGCCGTAGGCTCCTAGGCAAACGGTGCAAAAGTCGTCAAAAAAGCCGCCGCAGGCGTGTTTTTTGACGAGCTGAAGGGCATCCGGCATATTCGCCGGATGCCCTTGTTTTTCTTTTGGGGATCGGTCAACCCCCTCCGGTTTACAGCGCGCCCAGCACGCCTTCCACCTTCTTGAGCAGCTCCCGCACCTTCAGGTGCTGGGGGCACTTGCGCTCGCAATACCCGCAGCCGATGCAGGCATCCGAGGTGACGCCGGGGTTCTTTTCGTCGTTCAGATACCGCTGGTAGTTGTTCTTTGCCAGCTGGGTAAGCCCGTATACGTTGTGGTAGGTATAGGCTTCGAAGATCTTGGGGATCACGATGCCCTTGGGGCAGGGCTGGCAGTAACCGCAGCCCGTGCAGTACAATTCGGAAAACTTCTTCAGGTTTTCCATGCTCTCGCCCGCAGCGCGCCAGTCCGCCTCGGTCATGGGCACCTCCAGCGAGGCGACGGCGGCGTTCATATCCACCATTTCGTAGGTCTGCATACCGCTCAGGGCGCAGCATACGCCCGGGTTGCCCAGCACAAAGCGCAGGGCCAGCTCGTAGGTGTTCAGGTTTTCGCCGCCCAGCTTCTTGGCAAGCTCGGTGGGCGCAGCCAGACGACCGCCGCCTACCGGGCCCATCACCACCACGCCCACGCCCTTGGACGCGGCGTACTGGATCATTTCCTCGTTGGCGCGGTCCAGCAGGTTGTACTGCAGCAGTACGCTTTCCAGCTCGGGACCGTTGTCCAGAATGTGCTTCAGCGCGGCGGGGCTGTCGTGGAAGGAGAAGGAGATGTGGCGGATGAGCCCTTCCTCCTTCAGCTTCTGGGCTTCCCCGATCAGCCCCATGGGGATGATCTTCTCATCAAAGCTCTTCTGGTTGATGCCCCAGAAGTGGTAGAAATCGATGTAGGGGGTATCCAGCTTGCGCAGGCTTTCCTCCAGCGTTTTGCGGAAATCCTCGGGCTTGTTGACCCGCTCCAGCGGGCACTTGGTGGAGATGTACACCTTCTCCCGGATGGGCTTGAGCGCCTTGCCCACGGCGATCTCGCTGTTTTCGTGGCAGTAGAACAGGGCGGTGTCGAAGTAGTTTACGCCCAGATCGTAGGCGTGGCGCAGCATGGCGTCGGTCTTTTCCTGATCCACGATCCAGCTGCCGTCCTCCTGCCGGATCTCCGGCAGGCGCATGCAGCCGAAGCCCAGGGTGGAAATGTTGATGCCGGTCTTACCGAAGGGGCGGTATTGCATGGGGTGAGTCCTCCTTTGCGGATGCGTGCAAAAATACGATGTGTTATTTGAATTGCACGCTATTTTGTCATGGGCACAGTATACCAAAACCTTCCTTGGGACGCAACCGAAAACGTTTCCCTTTTTTCTCCCTCTTTGCGGTTTGTAAAGAATTGGCTGTTTTCCTTGCCACAGACGGGAAAAACGTGCTATCATCCAGATAGCATGAAAACTGTTTTGGTTGCTGCCATCCATCTGCGCAGATCTGCTGCGCTGCCCAAAGGAGCGTACCGATGATGAAGAAGATCCTTTCCCTGCTGCTTGCGCTGCTGGTTCTGGCGGGCGCGGTTTCTGCTCTGGCAGAAGCTGCTCCGGCATACGAGTCCCCTGCCCCGCCGCCCCTGACCCCCATCGACGTCCCCACTGTGCTGCATACCCAGTGGCAGCTGTACACCGACGGGGAACCGCCCCGGTGGCAGATGACCGCCCTTGCCGATGCCAAAGATTTTGTCATCACCCTGCGGGGGCTGGAGGCATGGGGTATCGGCCCGGAGGAATGGATCTGCCGCCGCTACGACCTCGATGCGGCTGCGTGGCTGCCGGATGAGTCCACCGCCGCCCCCGGGGGCGATACCGCCGTGCTGCGCATCGATGCCCAGTACTATTACATGAACGGTCTGCCCTCCTGGCAGGTGCAGAGCGCGGACGAAACCTGCGCCTATGCGCTTCAGAACAACTCCGGCGACCCCAACAACCCGGATTATTACCTGATCTGCGCCCGGGGCGATACCATGGCGGAGATCTCCCTGACCAAGGGCGGATTTGCCCTGCGCAGCTACGGGGAAAACGATCTGTCCTACTGTGTGTACGATCCTGCCTCCCTGCTGACCATGGGCGTGTACATGTGCCAGAGCGAGGACGGCACGCTGGTGTCCTATGCCGTTACCCCGGATGATGCCGGGGCGTACGGGCTCTACTATATCAACGTACAGACCCCCGAGGGGGATAATCTGCTGTGGACGGAGGACGCATGGCAGAACATCCACGGCGAAGAGGTGACCGCGCCCGAGGGCTGCAGCCCGGAGGATCTGCCCTTCACCCTCATCACAGACTGATCCCCATTCCCACAGACCACGGCTGCCCGGGCAGCCAACGCCTGATCCTACGGAGGTGTATTCCATGAAGAGATCCTTTTTGACCCGTCTGTCTGCCCTGCTGGCTGCCTTTGTGCTGCTGGCGGCGGGTACCGCTCTGGGGGAGGCAGCCTCCTGCCCCGTCAATGCCCCGCCCGCGCTGGGGCAGTACGCCACCCGACTGGAACTGTTCGGCGGCGATGCGGTGGATTATCAGGTAACGCTGGCGATAGATGAAGAAACCGGCATGCGCACCTATACTATTCACAATCCGCTGGATTGGGGCATTGCCGAAGCTGCACTGGGCATTTGGCAGTATAGGGCGCAGGAAGCCCCGGATGCAGCCGGGGAAACCTCCGATGTGCCCGCCCCCCTGCAGGAGCCGGGTTGGGTGCAGACCGCACAGGGCGGCGAGGACATCCGGCTGTTGCTGGAGGATGCGCTCTATGCCAACGAAGGCTTCCCCCTCTGGAAAGCCCCCTGCAACGGCGGCGCGGATACCCTGTCCCTGAACATCTATCTGGGACAGCTGCGCCAATTGTATGTGTATGTGGATTATCTCTTCGGCAATGACAGCATCAGCGTCACCGCAGAGGACAACAGCTTCCTCGTCAGCCTGACCGGCGAGGGAGAAACGGAAGGCATTACCGGCTATGCCAGCTATGATGCAAACGGTATTCTGGCCTATGCGGTCTATGGGCAGGAGATGCCCGACGGCGGCTTTACCGGCTGGCGCGTTGAGGCCGTTCCCGCCAGGAAAGCCTATCTGCTCACCGGTATCACCCACGAGGATGGGCAGGGCAACGGCTTTTATTGGGAAAACGGGGAGTGGCAGAACGGCGATTTTGAGCCCGTGGATGCCCCCGAAGGGATCGACCCGGAGAACCCGCCCTATACCATCGAGGGCGAATGGCAGGGCGTACCCTTTGCCCAGCCCGGGGATGCCCTCGAGGGCAGCTTCCCCGTCGGGGAGCAGACCGTGGATGCTGCCATGCGTGCAGCCGATTACCGCCCCTGGCCCGAAGAGGAGAACGCCGTCTACCGCAGCTGGACAGAGGGGAAAACCGCCCCGGCGATGCCCGGTGCAAGCTGGCAGACCGGGGAGGACGGTACCGTGGTCTACACCCTGACCATCCCGGAAACGCTGGGGATGCGCCCGGAGGATCAGTGCGACTGGCGCTGGAGCGATATCCAATCCGACTGGGAGCGTGCCGGGGAACCCACCCCGGGGCAGATGCGCTTTCTTGCCCCGCCGGAGGTAACGGACATCCGGTGGTCGCAGCCCTCTGCGGATGAAACGGTCACCCTGGAGCTGGAGCTGAACCGCGCCAATATGCGCCAGACGCTGGGGCTGTTCTTCGGCGACGGCCGGGCTTGGGAGATAGATAATCAGGGCGGGTTGTATTACTGCCGCTCCCTTGATGAAAACCGAATTTTGACCGTGGAATATGCCGATGATCAGCTGCTGGGCTACGAGATCCTCACCACCGATGAGGCAGGCGAGCCTGTCTCCCAGCAGAACTTCGATGCCCCGGAGGATGCGCCGGATACCTATTCTCTGCATCTTTACTACCATTTCAGTGAAGACCTCGCCCAGGAAGCCCTGTGGCTGCGGGATATCGGCTGGTACAGCTACGAGACCGGTAAGCCCTGCGAAGGCCCTGCCGGGGTGGAGCCGGAGAAGTGCCTGCCGCTGGAGGTACGGTAAAAACAGTATAGCGGAAGCCCTGCGGTATTGCGCTGCAGGGCTTTTTTGTGTGGCACAGCCCGCCCCCCAAAAAGGCTTCTTCCCCCGGCGGGGGAGGAAGCTGTCAGGCGTAGCCTGACTGATGGTAGGGGTATTTGCAAGGCGCAGGGGACGGCAGTCTTCTGCCCCGGACGGCAGGCAAGCCGCAAAAAACAGCGGCAGGTCGTCCCTGCCGCTGCCTGTTGAACGGTATAAAAGCCGCGCTTACCGGCTCTTGTGGAAGAGCAGACGCTCGTAGCGATCCTGATCCGCGTTGCGCACCATGATCTCCAGCTCCTCGTCGCCCATTACGGTGTTGCGCCCCTCTGCAAAGAGCTGATCCACCTGCTCTTTCACCGCAGCCACCAGGGGATCGTGCTTCTCCATGGTGTGCTTGCCGGTGAGGCGGAAGTAGCTGTTCATCCAGTGGGTGATGCCCGCCAGACCGCTGTGGCTGTCCACTGCCACGGAGGCGGGGCGGTTGAGGATGGCGGCGGTGTCGAAGATGTTGTAGATCTCTTCGTCCTTGAGCATGCCGTCGGCATGGATGCCCGCGCGGGTCACGTTGAAGTGACGACCTACGAAGGGCTGGCGGGGGCTGATCTCAATGCCGATCTCCCGCTCCATGTATTCGGCGATCTCGGTGATGGCGGTCAGATCCATGCCGTCGGTGGTGCCGCGCAGGCTCTGGTACTCCACCGCCATGGCCTCCAGGGGGCAGTTGCCGGTGCGTTCACCGATGCCCAGCAGCGAGCAGTTGATGCTGGCGCAGCCGTAGAGCCATGCGGTACCGGCGTTGGTAACCACCTTGTAGAAGTCGTTGTGACCGTGCCACTCCAGCTGCTCCGAGGGGATCTGGGCATAGTGGTTGAGACCGTAGATGATGCCGGGGACGCTGCGGGGCAGAGCCGCGCCGGGGTAATGCACGCCGTAGCCCATGGTGTCGCAGGCGCGCACCTTGATGGGGATGCCGCTTTCCTCGCTCAGGTCCATCAGTTGCTCGGCAAAGGGCAGCACGAAGCCGTAGAAGTCGGCGCGGGTGATGTCCTCAAAGTGGCAGCGGGGAACGATGCCCTTGTCCAGCGCCTTCTTGATGATCGCCAGATACTTCTCCAGCGCCTGGCGGCGGGTCAGGTGCATCTTTTTGAAGATGTGGTAGTCGCTACAGGAAACCAGAATACCGGTCTCCCGCACGCCTGCGGCCTTGACCAGCTCAAAATCCTTTTCGTTGGCACGGATCCACGTGGTGATCTCCGGGAACTTGAGCCCGAGATTCTGGCAGCGTTCCAGCGCCTCCCGATCCTTGTCGGTGTAGAGGAAAAACTCGCTCTGGCGCACCAGACCCTTGGGGCCGCCCAGCCGGGATTCCAGCTTGAAAAGATGCTCGATCTGCCGGGGGGTGAAGGGGCTTACGCTCTGCTGGCCGTCGCGGAAGGTGGTGTCGGTCATCCAGATCTCCTTGGGCATGTTCACCGGCACAACGCGGTTGTTGAAAGCGACCTTAGGAATGGCCTTGTAGTCGAACAGCTCCCGGTACAGGTTGGGCTCCTCCACATCCTGCAGCTCGTAGCGGTATTTGGATTGCATCAAAAGGTTGGTATTGGGGCTGAATTCCAGCATTTTATCTCAACTCCTTCAAAAAAGCTTCCAGACGATCCATGCCGTTGCGGATGTTTTCCATGCCCGTGGCATAGCTGAGACGGCAGAAGCCCTCTGCCAGAAATGCGTTGCCGGGCACGATGGCCACATGGGCGTTCTCCAGAAGGGTAAGGGCAAAATCGTTACTGTTCTCGATCACGGTATCCTTGTACCGTTTGCCGATCACCCGGGAAATGTTCATCATTACGTAGAAGGCGCCGTCGGGCATGCGGCAGCTTACGCCGGGCATGGCATTGATGCGCTCCACGATGTAGTCGCGGCGCTTTTCAAACTGCTGCCGCATCTCCTCCACGCAGGTCTGATCCATGGTATACGCCACGGCTGCGGCATGCTGGGCTGCGCTGTTGGGGGCAGAGGTACTCTGGCTCTGGTAGTTGACCATACCGGCGATCACATCCACGGGGCCTGCGGCAAAACCGATGCGCAATCCCGTCATGGCGTAGGATTTGCTCACGCCGCCGATCAGGATGGTGTGGGTGTAGGCTTCGGGGCTCAGGGTGGCGACGGCTACATGCTTTGCCGCGCCGTAGACCAGCTTTTCGTAGATCTCGTCGGCAATGATGTAGAACTGCTTATCCACCGCCAGCTGCACCAGCGCCCGCAGCCGCTCCTCATCCCAGATGTTGCCGTTGGGGTTGGAGGGGTTGGTGAGCACGAAAGCCTTGGTGCGGTCGGTGATCACCGCTTCGATATCCTCCATCGAGGGCAGGAAGCCGTTTTCTTCCGGGCACTCCACCAGCACGCTCTTGCCGCCTGCCATGCGCACCATCTCCGGGTAGCTGACCCAGCAGGGGGTGGGGATGATCACCTCGTCCTCTTCGCTGCACAGGCTCTGGAATGCGGTGTACAGGGCATGCTTTGCACCGTTGGTCACGATGATCTGGTTCTGCCCGTACGCAAGACCATGGTCGGCTTTCAGCCGGTAGGCGATGGCATCCCGCAGCTCTGCGGTGCCCGCGGCGGCGGTGTAGCGGGTCATACCCTTGTCCAGAGCGTCTTTCATGGCGTCGCGTACAGGGACGGGAGTGTCGAAATCCGGCTCGCCTGCGGCAAAGCCGATCACATCCACACCGGCGGCGCGCATGGCTTTGGCCTTCGCATCCATGGCAAGGGTGGCGGATGGGGCAATGTTCTTGCAGTTGTTGGAAATTCCAAGCGGCATATCGGTTCCTCCTGCTTTGGCAACGCCAAAAATGAAAATTTGCAATTTGCATCCTGCATTTGCAAGACCGGACCGGGTTGCCGGTACGGTATAAAACTGATTATAGCATATCGCATTTTCTTCAGTAAAGACCCAAGATGCGCTTTTTTGCCATCAGACAGGAAAAATGCAATTTTGGATCCCTGTTTTTTCATTTACATCAATTTACATTACTTGCCCCTTTCTTTTTTTTTCATTACATGGTATAGTAAAGATACCTTATGGGGACGGATACGCATTTATACCGCAATCGAAAGAAGGGTTCAGTCTATGAAAATCCGCAAATGGTTCTGCATGCTTCTCGCTGCCGCAATGCTGCTGTGCATGGCGCCCGCTCTCGCCCAGGAGGCGCAGACGGACGATGAAGAAATCATCATCAACGTGATCGACTATTTCCAACAGGCGGCTTTCGGTCTGGATCTGACGCCCTACCGGGGCAAGGCGATCGCCCTTCACTTTTTCTCTGCCGACAGCCCCGACTGCCTTACCATGCTGCCCATGTGGAAAATGATCTGCGACGATTTCGATAAGGAAACCCTGCAGATCGTCTATGTCTGCGCCTGCAAGAAGGAGCACGGCGAAGAAGCCTGCCCCGTTGCGGAGCTGGTGGGGGAAACCTTCGGCGAAGAGGAGATCCTCATCTACGAAGACAAGGATGCAGTCCTCTGCACCGCCCTTGGCGTTACCAAAATGCCCAACACCCTGATCATCAATCAGGAAGGCAATCCCGCCTGCGGCTATCAGGGTCTGCTCTCCTATCCCACGGTGGCAGGCTGGTTTACCACGCTGGGCGTGGAGCAGCTGCAGGATTCCAACGCTCCCGCTGCCGAATAAACCTGTCGGGTGCGCCGCGCCCGGATGACGATATACGAAACCTGCTAAGGAAAATCAAGAACAAAATGTGTATACACTCAAACCGGCATAGCGCTGTGGCGATAAGCTACAGCGCTATTTTTCAGGCACAAAAACAGACAGGATCGCAAAATCTCATGATCCACTTCTTTTTAGGCATCAGCTAACAAACTGCCTGGGACTCTGAACATTGCCGACAGCAGGCGCTTACCCTGGCATAGTAAATTCGCAAGAACTTGTTCAAACCGGCTATTTTTGCTACTTTCTTTGGTTTTCCCTCCTGCTCCTTACGCAGCATATACTGATAGATCGGGCTTTGCTCACACTTGAGCCGTTTCAAGGACTGCATTACCTCATATCCTGTTTTTCGTAACAAAGAAGAACCTCGCTTGGATATGTGCCGCTGGTTAGCAGAAAATGTTCCGGACTGAAACTCAGGTGCATCAATTCCCGCATATGCCACCAACGCACCCGCAGAACGAAAACGTCTCACATCGCCGATCTCTGCGATCAGGCGCGCAGCCAGCACATCCCCTACAGCTTCCATAGCACGGACGGTTTCATATTCGGGCAGCTGCACAGCCAAGGCTTCCATTTGTTCAAAAACCGCCTCTGCATTTGCAGCTGCACCACGAAGAGCGGCAACTGCATTTTGAAGCAAAAAATGGCAGCAAGGGCGGGTTGACGATAATGTAGGCCGACTGCTCATCGCTACTGCATAGATTGCCCGAGCCTTTTGTTCCCCGGAGTGGTAGCCGTTCGTTCTAGCCCAATTCCGGTATGAGACTACAAAATCTTCTTCATTCATGGTAGTCACATTATCCCAATGCCAGTATTCCTCCACAAAATCCAACAGCTTATCCTTTCCATTCTGTCCGGTATGGCTGCTCTGCAGCAGCCCACAGACACCGGGCATGGTTCTCTCCAGCAGACATACAAGATTCTGCCTGTTTCTGATCTTTTGCCCGATATAGTGCTGATACTGCCGTCCCAGCAAACGCAGATCTTCATAGATCTCCTGCTGGGGGGAGAAGGGTTCCAACTGATACCATTTCTCCAACCCATAAGTTGCAATTTTGATAGCATCACGCTTATCATTCTTACCACGGCGTATGCTCTGGGCAGCAAACTTTTTCATCAGCAACGGGTTTACAACACATACGAAGAAACCCGCCTCCTGCAAAGCCAACAGCACCGGCAAATGATACACGCCTGTGGCTTCCATAACCACACGCACCTCCTTCTCTTTACCGTAGTCGGCTAAAAGAGTACACAGCGAATCCAGATCCTCCTCTGTGTGCAGTATCCCAAAAGGCTCTTTCAGGATACTTCCATCCGCAGCACGGATGCAAACAGTACTTTTCCCCTTGGAGATGTCCATTCCAACACTGATCACAGAATATCCCCTCCCAAGAAATGTTCTTGCATGGCGTCTGCCTGCTCGTTGCCACTCAATTTGGTGCGTAACACGGAAGCGCATGAAGCGTTCCAACCTGCCGAAGCGAATATTCCGATGCAATGATACAGGCTGGCTGACAGTTTTATTTTCGGGCGCAATGTCCCTAAAGAGGTTACGCCACACCATACCTGTACATTGTACCGGAAAAAGCAAGCTTCTGCCTATACAGAAGACACCAGCATCGCTGCTGGTGTCTTTTACTGTACCAAAAAGGTTGCTGCAAGCCGCAGCAACCTCTTTTGTTTCCACTGCATTTTCCCGGATTGCGGAAAACGAGGCGCAGCAAGCCTTTCTTTCGGTGCGAATACGTTTTCGTCCCGATATGGAATATAAATGTCCCGAAATTTGAATTCGTTGTATCCATTTTTATGGTATAATGCATCCAGTTGCTTTTGTCCGTCCATACCGCCGTCCGGAAAGGAGGCCCGTTATGTATCGTCCCAACGAGAATGTTTCCCCGTGGAGCGTTCCCCTGCAACCTGCGGGGGTCGTGCGCCCGCGCAAGCCGGTGGGCGAAAACGGTCTCCTGTATACCCCCAACGAACCGGGCAGCGACGAAGAAATGTATGCTGCAAAGGCCGCGGCTGCCCGCAGCCGCACAGAGCAGCTGCGTGCCGCACAGCTGGCAGAGCCGTCCGCTTCGGAAACGTTTTCTTCCGATGGGGCGGCAGCTCATCCGGCGGCGGTGCTGTACAGCTCCACCACGGGCATCCATCCCCAAAGCGAGCCGGAGACGCCCTTTGCCGAAACGGACGAGCCCAAGCGGGTGCTGGATGCCGCCATGCCTTCCCGTCCTGCGCCCCTGCGCCGCCGCAGACGGCAGGCTGTGGAAGAGGAGCCGCTTCCGCAGACCGGAGACTATTCTTCCCTTTTGACCGAAAGCGGCCGCCATGCCCGCATCCGCACCGATGCGCTGCTTGCGGCATCCAAGACGGACGATCACCCTGCCCGGCAGGCATATGATCCCAAGAAACAGTCCTTCGCCCCCATAGAAGAGCGGGGAACCCGGGAGGAGACCGATCGGGGCGGAGATGTTGCCCTGCTGGTCAACACCACCACCGCTCCCTTCGGGCTGCATCCGGGGCTGGAATGGAATGTATCCGCCCCAACCGACGGGGCAGCGCCGGAAGAAACGCCCCCCGCCGGGAACCCGGAGCCCGCGCCCCTGCCCGACCCTGTCGAAAAACGGAAGCCTGCCCCCCGCCGTGGAAACGGCTTTCTGGTCGCACTCATCGTACTGATGCTGCTGGCTGCGCTGGCGGGCTTTCTGTGGCTGAGCGGCATCGGCGAAAGCGTGCTGGACAGCGCGAAACAGCTCTTTACCCGAACCGTTGAGCCGACCATCGCTACCGGCGAAATGCTGGTGATCCCCGATAACGCCGCCGTACCCACCAACCTGACCGTGACCCTGTCCACCGACAGCAGCATTGTGGATCTTCGCCTGCTGGACGACAAAGACCGGATCCTGGATGCGGATGTGATCTGCAACCCCACCGGCGAAGACTGCATCTGGATGTGCCGTCTGGCGGTGGAGCAGCCCTATACCGGCTTTATCCGTGCCCAACTGCTCACCCGGGACGGCAACTGGGTCATGGGCTCCTCCGGTCGCCATGTGAACCTGAACTGAACCGCCGCCTTTCCGGCACAGAGAAACGCTCCGTCTCCCGCAAGCAGCGGGGGCGGAGCGTTTGGTGTATCGCTTCAATAACGGAAGATGCAGCAGGTCATCACGCCGTCGGAAACGAAGAACTGGTAGCGGATGGCATAGGGCAGGGTGTTGGTCAGCTGCAGGTTGATGCCGCCGCCGCCCACCGCCGCGTCGAAGCCCCGGGGTACGTAGTTGATGCCCACATCATCATCCGAGTGCACCCGGCGGTGGGTGACCAGTATGGGCAGCTGGATGTTGGTGATGTAGAAGGTGGTGTTCACCTGACAGGTGCCGCCGCCGTACCCGCTGTCTGACGAGCTGCTGAGGATGGGCGCTTCGTGGTACCCGGTGGAACGCCGGTAGGGGCCGATGGTGCGGTTCATATCAAAGCTCTGCCCGGGCTGCAGGACGGTGCCGTTGATCATGCCGGTGGCAAGGTAGATGTTCCAGTTGCGCCCACGGTATTTCTCGGTCAGCACGCCCACCGCATAGTAGGTGCTCATGGCGGCGATCAGGTCGCCGGGCTGGGCATCCTGCCACGGCACCACCGCCATTTCGAAGGCGGCGTTTTCCGCATCCACATAGCCCATGGTGCGGTTGTAGGGGGTCAGGTACCGCCCCAGCAGATCCTGCTCGTAGGCGGCGATACAGCTGCCCGGGGGCAGGGGATAGTCCTTGAGGATGCGGTTGTCCTCCACGCTGTAGATCTCCGAAGTTTTTTCGAGAAAAACGATTCTGGGCATGATGTGCAGCCCGGGGATCGCCCCTGCGTAGGGGTCCAGCCGGTCCCATTTGTAGAGGGAGGAGCACAGCATATAGCCCTCCAGATCCCGGTAGCGCACCCGGCACCAGTCGCCGCTGGCCTCGCTTACCCGCAGCTCCTTGCCGGTCTTGATCCGGTAGATCCTGCGCCCGTCCGGGTCGGGGCTTTCGTAGAGATAGTCCTCGTCCATTACATAGGCAACGTAGTTTTCCTTGAATTCGCCAACCTCTGCCACAAAGGGATCCTCGCCGTCCGGGATGGGCGGCGGGCCGATGAGCCAGCTCATGGCAATGCCGCCCACAGCCCGCAGTCCGGTCACATACTTGGCAAGCACATAACCGGTGGCTTTTTCGGTCTGCACCTTCAGCCATTCCTCGTCCACTTTTTCCAGCACATAAACGGTGGCGTTTTCCTTCAGCTTGTCCACGCTGTCGGCGTCCCGGTCAGGGGCCTTGCGCACCTTCAGCACGGTGGAAGCCCTGCCCACATAGGCGATCAGGGCATCCTCCTGCGAAAGGGCAGGGCATGCAGGGGCTGCCAGCAGCAGCGAAAGCAGCAGAGCCGCCATGCGGCGGAGCAGGTTTGCATATCTCTTCATGATCTGATCGTCCTTTTGGGTCTCCACCCCGCAGGGATGGGAAAGCACCTGTATTATAGCCTATCTGCGCCGCCCATTGCAACCGGCGCAAAACAGACAGCGCCGCCGGCGGCGTTTTGCCCGGCAGCGCTGTTGTGCTTTTGTGGCTGGTTTGCGGCGCATGGTCTGTGTGGTTACAGCTTCACAAGCCTGTGGAAGGCGTCGTAGGTGGTTTCTTCTGCCAGCTGCACCCATGGGGCGGCATCGCATTCCTTCTTGTGGTAGATCAGGTGCATGGCTTCCACCAGCACATAATAGGCACGGTCGGTTTGGTAGACCCCGTCTTTGCGGGGACAGTTGTATACCAGGCTGCGCAGGGCAAATTCGTAGCGCTGCAGATGGATCTGGGGGGTCTCGCTGCACCGCTGGGAAAGGAGCTCTGTGAGCAGTTGAAGAACCAGCTTTTGTTCTGCATCTCTTTGCTGCATTCTGTCGTTTTCCCCTCGCGTATGGTGTGCAAAGCTCCCTGCCGCATCCGGCGGCAAAGAAGCTCCTTTTGGCATTTTAGCACTCTGATGGGATAAAGTGCAAGACTGTTTTTGCCGGAATGGGGTATGGAGAGCCGAAAAGCATTTTTTGTACAAACCATGCAAGGGAGGGCAGTTTTCGAAACCGTTGCATGTGTTTTCGGAAACGAACAGGACAAACGTTTGCATGGTAAATAATTGAAAATCAAACCTGCGCTTGTTTTGGTGGGTTGTCAGAAATATATATATAATGAAGAAACGCGTTCCACGAAAAAGACAAAAACCGTTTTCGGGCTTTTCGGGCTTGTTCACAGAGGCGGCAGAGATAACAGAGTATGGAAAACGCAACCAAAGATAACATCAAAGTTGCTTTTGGTTGGTTGACCTGCCAATTTCCGCGTGGCATACTGGATAGCGAGGTGAAGAAACATGGCCATGTTTGTGAATCAACTCAAGGTAATGCGTACCCGCAAGGGGCTTACGCAGGAGGAAGTAGCCGAAAAGGTGGGCGTAAGCCGTCAGGCGGTCGCCAAATGGGAAAAAGGCGAGACCATGCCCGATGTGGAAAGCTGCATCTGCATGGCAGACCTGTACGGTGTGCCGCTGGATGTGCTTGCCCGGGGGCTGAAGGCAGAGGATGTTACCGAAGAAGGCAAGCGGCTTTTCGGCTGCGTCAAAATGAACGATAAAGGGCAGATCACCCTTCCTGCCGCCGTCCGGGAGAACTTCGGGCTGAAGCCCGGCAGTATGATCCTTGTGCTGGCGGATACGGAGAAGGGCATTGCCCTTGTGAACATGGGGGATGTGCCGGAAGATGCTTTCCTGCCGCCCCGGAACGATACGGAGGCATAAACAGACGTGAACGCGATCGAAACCAGAGGGCTTACCAAGCGGTTCGGAAAAAAGACCGCGGTGGATCATATCGATTTGACGGTAGGCGAAGGCGAGTTGTTTGCCCTGCTGGGGGTAAACGGCGCAGGCAAGACCACCACCATCCGCATGCTCAGCTGCCTGTCCGCCCCCACGGAGGGGGAGTGCGCGGTCTGCGGCTTTGACTGCAGCCGGGAGCAGGCGCAGGTAAAGGCGCGCATCGGGCTGTCCCCGCAGGATACGGCGGTGGCGGAAAACCTGACCGTACGGGAAAACCTGTCCTTTATGGCGCAGGTGTACGGGCTTGCCCCGACCGATGCCAAAGCCCGTGTGGAGGAGCTGCTTTTGCGCTTCGGGCTTAACGAGGTGGAAAACGACCGGGCAAAGACCCTCTCCGGCGGCTGGAAGCGCAAGCTGTCCATTGCCATGGCGCTGATCGGCAGCCCCAGCGTGCTGTTTCTGGACGAGCCCACCCTGGGGCTGGATGTGCTGGCGCGCCGGGAGCTGTGGCGGGTGATCGAAAGCCTGCGGGGCAAGGTGACCGTGGTGCTCACCACCCACTACATGGAGGAGGCGGAGCATCTGGCGGACCGGATCGCCGTGATGATCGGCGGGCGCATCGCTGCCCTTGGCACCCTTGAGGAACTGGAGACCCGAACCGGTAAAAAGGGTCTGGAGGAAGCCTTTATCGCCATTGCGGAGGGAGGGACGGAGCATGCGTAAGATCAAAGCCTTTGCGGTACGTAATGCCAAAGAGATCCTGCGGGATCCCCTCAGCTACATTTTCTGCATGGGTTTTCCGCTGGTGATGCTGGTGATCATGACGCTGGTGGATCGGAGCATTCCCCCGGAGGCGGGCATGACCATCTTCCGCATTGACCGGCTGAGCGGCGGCGTGATGGTCTTCGGGCTCACGTTCGTGATGCTCTTTACCGCCATGACCGTTGCCAAGGACCGCAGCGGCGCATTTCTGATGCGCATGTATGCCAGCCCCATGACCGCCGGGGATTTTACCGCGGGCTATCTGCTGCCCGTGCTGGCCATTGCGCTGGTGCAGGCGGCGCTGATCGGGGCCGCTTCGCTGCTGATCGCGCTGATCACCGGGTTTGATCTCTCTGTGGGCGGGCTGCTGCTGGCGATCCCCGCGCTGCTGCCCTCTGCGGTATTCTTCTGTGCGCTGGGGCTTCTGCTGGGCACCCTGTTCAACGAAAAATCCGCCCCCGGGCTGTGCTCCATCATCATTTCGCTGGGCTCCTTTCTGGGCTCGGTCTGGTTCGATGCCGAAGCCACCGGCGGCGTGCTGCTCAGCATCAGCCAATGGCTGCCGTTCCATTACTGCACCAAGGCGGTGCGGGCAGCCATTGTGTTGGATCTGACGGCGGATGCCTTCTGGCTGCCCCTTGCCGTTACCGTCGGCTGGGCGGCGATCGTGGCGGTGTGCGCCGCGCTGGTGTTCCGTTGGCGGATGCGCGCCGAGCTGGCGTGAGAATTGAAAAACAGCATCCGGTGTTCTGCCGGATGCTGTTTTTGTTGCCTGTCCCCAAGGAAAACAGCCAACCAAAAAGGCTTCTTCCCCCAGCGGGGGAGGAAGCTGGCACGTAGTGCCTGATGGTAGGGCAATTGCAAGGCGATGGGGACGCTATACTTCCACCCCGGGCAGCAGCCAATCTGCATTTCGCTGCGCGGACTGGGTATAAGATCCCCGCAGAACCGCTGCGAGGGACTGGGTGGGGCTGCGCGCCCCACACGGGCGCAAGAAGCCTCCCCTGTGCAAGGGGCGACGAAGGGAAGCGCGTGCGCAGTGCGCACAACGCCGAAGGCGTTAGCGACCCGCAGTCGACAAC
>JAFXBE010000049.1 GCA_017516765.1 Clostridia bacterium
CACCGTTTGCCTAGGAGCCTACGGCTCCCCGGGCGGCAAACGGCGATAGGAACCCCTTGCTACGCAAGGGTTCCGAAACCACCGTACACGCCGCTGGTTTCGGATTGACAATCGGAGGGCTGCGGCCCTCCGATACCTCTTGGACTTCTTTGACAGTCTGAAACGAAACCGCAAGCGGTCATACCTGACCGGCTTGCGGTTTCGTGTGTTGCTGTGACAGAACGAAAACAGAGGATTGGAAATGCTACGCTTCGAAGGGCAACAGCAAACCAATTTGCCGGATAAACAAACCCTTCAGAATCCTGCTGTCACTGACTGCAATGATGATTCCGGATGTTCCGGCTGAGCATCAAAAAACATTGCTTATTTCAGATAGCAGACTTCGTTGTACTCCCCGTCCAGATCCACGATCTCTTTGATAATGCTATGGTATTTCGTTTCAAAAGTGCGTGCGCGGAAGAGCTCGACGGGCGATTTTACAAGACAAACAGATGTGCCGTCTTCATAAAACGCTACACAATTGCTGCGCATGACATCTGTGTAATACGGCGCACTGCCGAAATAATCCGTATACAGCGTACATTCCACATAAGCCGTCATGGGCGAATGGCTTTCATTGGTGAAATATTCCTGCAGATACGCCTTTGTTCTGTCATCATCAGCTTCGGTATACAGATAGATCACCCGTGTGTGGGCTACTTCAAAATAGCCGTCCGAATCATCCGTGAACACTTCGTTACGCCAGGTTTCTTTCATCAGTCCGATGGCTTTTTCGCACAATTGGGCGGTTGTATCTTCCGCAAGCACGGGAGCTGCAAAAAGAGAAAGCGCAAGTCCAAAGCAAAGGACGAAAATGAGATATCTTTTCATAGCAAATCACCTCTCGGTCATATTAGCAAATGCTTCCGCATTCAGTCAACAAAAAGGTGGGCTGCCCCCACGGCAGCCCGTTTCGGTTACACCTGATCGTTTTCCTGTTCGATCTTCAGCAAAAGCTCGTTCAGGCGTGCCAGATCGCTTTCTTCTGCCACATTCAGAAGCTGCCCGATCATGTTGGCGATGGTGGGGTAGCGCACCAGCACCTGATGCAGACGGGGGATCAGCTCGTCGCAGGCGGCGCGGCGGAGCCGTTCGCCCTGCCCGGTCTGCAGCCATTCCCGGTTGATGCCGAATTTGTCGCAGATGAGCAGCTGGGTGCGCTCGCTGGGGCGGTTTTCTCCGCTTTCGATCTTGGCCAGTGCAGATCGGGAAATAGCGATGCGCTCGGCAAAATCGGTCTGGGACAGACCCAGCTTTTTACGGATCGCCTTGATGCGTTCGTTCATGGAAGCGGCCTCCTCTCTGAAAAACAGTATACCACATCATTTCTGAGTACGCAATCTCTTTTTGTTCATTAAATCACTTTTTTATACTTGACATATCCATTGAGTGTGTATATAATGTTCATGTAATCACCATTCAATATCCATTGAGGAACCGATGAAAGGCAGGAGGGGATTCGTATGCTTACAACAGCCGCACCGGGGGCACAGTGGCTGCCCCATGCCCGGCAGGAGCTGCTTGTACCGGACTGGGTCTGTCCCCTGTGCCGGACGGACTGGTACCATCAGCCGGAGAAGCTGCGCTGGGTAAGCGAAGACATGGCAGTGGAATACGCAGCCATGAACCACCCACAGGTGGCAGACGGCTGTGCAGCCTGTGCACTGCGGCGGGCAGCCCTCTCCCAGCTGCGCAGGAGCATCCTGCTGGGGAGACTGGAGGAACCGCTCCTGCGGCAGCTGCTGCGTATCGAAGGCTGGCAGCCGGAGCCGGATGTGCTGACCGATACCGCCGAAGCCGTATACCAGTACATGCCCGATGCATTTTCCGATGCGGCGCGGGAAGTGATCGGCACCGAAGGGCGCATGGATATGCTCTGGCAGGTGATGAAGCAGGATGCCCGTTTCCGGCGCATGCAGGGGCGGGCGGACACAACCGCAGGGAGCCCCGCTCCCCGCAACCATTAGTACCGTAAAGGAGGTAATTGTTCTATGCCAAACGATACCGCAACCGCATTGGTGATCTGCCCGTTTTTCCGCAGGTTTGTCCGCAGCGGGCGGGAGATCATCTGTGAAGGGATGGCAGAAGGGGTGGAGTCCGGCACGGTGTTTCCCACCCACAATGCGCTGGAAGTGTGGACAGGCAGGCTGTGCAACACATTCCAGTACGACCGCTGCCCGGTGGCAAAGGCTGTGGAAAAGCTGAACTGAGCGGTTCGGCGGGGGTGCAGGCCAATGAAAGCGTGGGGAGAAATCCCCGCGCTTTTTTGTTTACCATGGCTGGGAAAGGAGGTGTATCCCTTGGGCAAAAGCAAGATCGCCCAATGGTTGAAGCCCCAGGGGCTGAAACAGATCCGCACATGGCGGGCACAGGGGCTCACTATGGAGCAGACCGCCCGGGCCATGGGCATTGGCAAAACCACCCTGCGCAACTGGGCAAGACAGCACCCGGAGATCCGGAAAGCGTTGGAAGATGGAACAAAAGCCGACTCTGCTGCCAAAAATGGCCTGCAACGCAGCGCGGGCACAGCTTCGCTGCCCAAGCCTGCCTCCAGCCCGGAGCAGACCGTATTCCCGCACAGCAGTTCATCTCCCCTGCCGTCACCTGCTGCGGGCGAACGCTCTGCCGCTCCCGCAGGGAAGCCCTGCGTAAGCCTCCTGATCTCGCCGCTGGCAGATCCCTACCCCTTTGCCCGGGAGGCAAGGCTTGAACCCCTGTCGCCGGAAGCCGACCCCCTTGTGCTGGAACGGCTGATGGAACACGCACTGATGCGCCGTGCGCTGGGCTGCCGCTACGCCACCGTGACCAGCGAGCTGCGCAAGGATCCGGTGACCGGCGAAATGGTGATGACTGTGACCAAACGGGTGGATAAGGAAGTGCCGCCGGACACCTCCGCCCAGCTGTTCTGGCTGAAGACACATGTCCCGGAACGCTGGCGGGACAAGGCGGGCGACGAGCCCGCCGGGGACGGGGAGGTGACCGTCACCTTCGATGTGGACGAAGAGGAAGACGAACCCGACTGGGAAGACGAGGAATAACCCCCGGCAGAAAGGAGGAACCCCCATGGCGACAGAGATCCGCCTGCCCGCACCCAACAAAAAGCAGGCGCAGTTTCTGCGGGCACGCGCCAAATACATCTGCTTCGGCGGCGCGCGGGGCGGCGGCAAAAGCTGGGCGGTGCGCGTAAAGGCGTTGAAGCTGGCGCTGCGCTACCCCGGCATGCGCATCATGATCGTGCGGCGCACCTACCCGGAGCTGCTGAACAACCATGTGCGCCCCCTGTGCGGCATGGTGCCCCGGTCGGTGGCCGCCTACAACAAGAGCGAACGCACCCTGTATTTCACCAACGGCAGTTTTATCCACTTTATGTACTGCGCGGGAGAAAACGATCTGGATCATAACCAGGGCATTGAGTACGAGATCATCTTCATCGACGAGGCCACCCAGCATGAGGAGATCATCTTCACCAAGCTGACCGCCTGCCTGCGCACCACGAAAAACTACCCTGTACGCATGTACCTGACCTGCAACCCCGGCGGCGTGGGACATGCATGGGTGAAGCGGCTGTTCATCGACCGCAGCTACAAACCCGGGGAGCGCCCGGAGGATTATGTGTTCATCCAGTCGCTGGTGACCGACAACAAAGCCCTGATGCGCGCCGACCCGGACTACAAGCGGCAGCTGGAGGCTTTGCCCCCCAAGCTGCGCCGGGCATGGCTGGAGGGCAAGTGGGATCTGTTCGAGGGGCAGGTATTCGAGGAGCTGCGGACAGAACCCAACCCCAGCCGCACCTTTACCCATGTGATCAACGGTTTTGATCCTCCCAGAAGCTGGCGGCGGTTCCGGTCTTACGACTGGGGCTATGCCCGTCCCTTTTCCTGCGGCTGGTGGGCAGTGGATCACGAGGGGCGGCTGTACCGCATTCTGGAATTATACGGCTGCACCGACACCCCCAACGAAGGCGTGAAGTGGACCACCGACGAGCAGTTCCGAAAGATCGCCCAGATCGAGCGGGAGCATCCCTGGCTGGCGGGCTGCGCCATCGAAGGGGTGGCGGATCCCGCCATCTTTGCCAAGGACGGGGGCGTGAGCATCGCCGAGACTGCCGCCAAATACGGCATCTACTTCGGCAGGGGCGACAACAAGCGCATCCCCGGCTGGATGCAGGTGCATTACCGGCTGCGCTTCGACGAGAACGGTCTGCCCATGATGTATGTGTTCGACAACTGCAAGGCCTTTCTGCGCACCATGCCGCTGCTGGTCTACGACCCCCACACCCCCGAGGATGTGGACAGCTCGGGCGAGGATCATGTGGCGGACGAGGTGCGCTACATGTGCATGCTGGATCCCATCAGCCCGCCGCCCCCGGAGGTGCACAGACCCCTGCCCCACGACCCACTGGAGATCTGCTGGAGCAGCCTGCGCTGATCCGGCTTTCCAAGCAAACACCGACAAGGAGGAAACCATCCATGAAAAACCGCAACCAAAACAAACGCCCCATTCCGGAAACCGTCTCCGCTGCCGCAGCGGCGCAGCAGCCCGATGCCGCGCTGCCTCCCGAAGCCCCGCTGCCCTCGGAGGAGGAAACGGTGCAGCGGTGCGAAGAGCTGCTGCGCACCTACAAAGCCGGTAAACAGCAGCTGGAAAAGCGCATCATCGAAAACGAACGCTGGTACAGGCTGCGCCACGGCGGCGCGGCATCCCGCAGCCCCAGCGACCCGGAACCTGCCAGCGCATGGCTTTTCAACGTTCTGGCAAACAAGCACGCCGATGCCATGGACAACCTGCCCACCCTGACCGTGCTGCCCCGGGAGGAAAGCGACAGGGAAAGCGCAGAGATCCTCTGCCGGGTGCTGCCCGCCGTACTGGAGCAGAACCGGTACGAGCAGACCTACAGCGACATGTGGTGGTACAAGCTGCGCACCGGCACCGGTCTGACCGGCGTTTTCTGGGACAGCTCGCTGCAGGGCGGGCTGGGGGATATCAGCATCCGCAGTCTGGATCTGCTGAACCTGTTCTGGGAACCGGGCATCACCGATCTGCAGAAGAGCAGCAACGTGTTCTACGTAAGCCTGATGGACGGGGATGCCCTGCGCAGCCGCTACCCCGCTTTGCGGGATGCGCAGGAGGGCTTCGGCGCGGGGGCGGTATCGCTGGCGCGCTATGTACACGAGGAAAACCTGCCCGCAGACAACAAGCTGATGATGATCGACTGGTACTACAAGCGGCGCACCGGCGGCAGGGAGGTACTGCATCTTTGCAAGATCTGCGCAGGCAGAGTGCTGTTTTCCTCCGAGCACGACCCCGCCTACCGGGAGGGCTATTACCGCCACGGCAGATATCCCTTTGTGGCGGACGTTCTCTTTCCCATGCCGGAAAGCCCTGCCGGGTTCGGCTATATCGACGTGTGCAAGAGCGCACAGCTCTACATCGACAAGCTGGATGCCGCCCTTCTGAAAAACACCCTGATGGGCGCAAAGCCCCGCTTCTGGCGCAAGGGCGACGGCAAGGTGAGCATTGAGCAGTATGCCGACATGAACCTTGATTTTGTGGATTTCAACGGCAGCGGCAACCCCAACGAAAGTGTGGTGCAGATCCCCGTGCCGGTGCTGAATCCCCATGCCGTAAGCATGCGGCAGGCCAAGATCGACGAATTGAAGGAGGTAAGCGGCAACCGGGATTTCTCCCAGGGCGGCACCAACGGCGGCGTTACCGCCTTCTCTGCCATTCAGGCCCTGAAGGAGGCTGGCAGCAAGCTGAGCCGGGATATGATCGCCTCGGCTTACCGCGCTTTTGCGCAGGTGGGCGAACTGTGCATCGATCTGATGCGCCAGTTCTACACCGAGCCCCGCACCTTCCGCATCGTCGGCCCGGGCGGGGGCATGGATTTTGCACGCTTCGGGGCGGCGGGCATCGCTGCCCGTTCCACCGGCGACGGCTTCCTCGACAGCAGCCGGGAGCCTGTCTTCGATGTGCGGGTGGTGGCGCAGAAGAGCGATCCCTTCAACAGCGCGCTGCACAACGAACAGGCGCAGGCGCTGTACAAAATGGGCGCGTTCGACCCCCGCATGGCCGAGCAGACCCTGCTGATGCTGGACATGATGGAATTCGAAGGAGCGGAGCGCATCAAGGCGCAGGTGGCGCAGCAGGCACGGCAATACCGGCAGCTGGAGCAGCTCGCACCCCTGGTCGTGAACATGGCGACCCAGCTGGATCAGGCTGCGGGGCAGGCACGGTATATGCCCATGGTGCAGCAGATCATGGACGGCGGCGCACAGTGAGCCGTCCCCGTCCGAAAGGAGGCATCCCGGTATGATCAGGATCCATATGGACGCAGCGGGCGAGCGGCTTACGCTGCACATCCGCGGGCATGCCGGGTATGCCGCCCGGGGGCAGGACATCGTCTGCGCCGGGGTGAGCATGCTTGCCCAAACCCTTGCCCTGACCCTTGAGGATACCCCCGGCGCGGATGCCCGCACCCATGCATCAGCCGGGGAGCTGACCCTTTCCTGCGCCGAAACGCCCCGAACCCGGGAGCTTTTCCGCATGTGCCGCATCGGGTTTCGGGCGTTGGCGGAGCGGTATGGGGCGTGGGTTTTCTGGGAGGAGGGGGGAAAACCTCTGCCGGAAGTACAAAGGAGGTAAACCACGAACAGCTCTTGGCTTTGCTGGAGCGGCGGGCAAACGAGCGGCAGAACAAGGGTGTACAGGATATTGCAACAAACGGCGAACCGTTCTCTGCTTTGCAGGAACGGCAGGTGGCAGATATCCGGACAAAACCAGTTCAAAGAAAGGGAGCGAGGCTCGAACAGCTTGTTACTTCCCCGTTGCAGCAGGAAAGAATACAAACGGTACAAAACCTTCCTGTCCTCTCCCCCGCCCGTCAGCAGGCCGTCCAAGACAGCTGGCAACGGGCAGCCCAGCCCCTGTACCAAGCCCTGCGCCCGCAATTGGAAGCGTTGCAGCAAATACAGGATCCCGCCCAGCGGCGCATGACAGAAGCCGCCCTCGAGCGACCCTTCTACCTGCTGTGGCAGGAGGCTGCCCGCAGGCAGACTGGGCCGGTGGTCACCATCCCCTCTCCCCATTCCTCTGCGACCCTCCCCTCCGGAGGGTCTTTTTTGTTGTCTTTCCGCATCTTCCGCCCCCGGCGCGCCATCCGTTCTGCAAAAAGGGTACCGGTGGGGAGAAACCCATCCCTCCTTTTTGCTACCGTAATGCTGCGGACGGCGCACAGCCCCGCTGACCCTTCGGAAAGACGATGCATGACACTTCGGAAAGACGATGAAGGAGGAACACCATGGAACCAAAGACCCTTGACCTGTGCCTGTTCGGAGAAGACGGCGCCGCCGGGGAAGCCGCAGCAGAGCAGCCCGCCGCGGAGGCTGCCCAGACCACCCCCGGCAAGGAAGAAGCCTTCAACCGGCTGATCACCGGCGAATACCGGGATGAGTACGTGAAGCGCACCCAGCAGATGATCGATGCCCGCTTCAAGCAGAGCAAGGAGCTGGAAAGCCGCTACAACGACCTGCGCCCCGTGCTGGACAGGCTGGCACAGCGTTACGGTGTGGATGCCGCCGCAAAGGATCTGCCCCGCCGGTTGCTGGCAGCGATGGATCAGCCCGGGGACGAAGCCACCGCAGCCCAAGCGGAGCAGCCGCACGGCAGCGAAGCCGGAGAGACGCCCCCGCAGGAGGCGGAACAGGCGCAGCTCCACGCACGGATGCAGGATGCCGCCCGGTTCATGACCCGAACCCAGCACCGCTGGCAGCAGGAGGCGCAGCAACTGCGCACCCTCTACCCGGACTTCGATCTGGCCGCAGAGATGAACGGGCCGCTCGGCCCCCGGTTCGTCCGGCTGCTGCGCACCGGTCTGCCCATGAAGACCGCCTATCAGGCGCTGCACATGGACGAGCTGGTGCAGGGCGCTATCGGCTATGCAGTGGAGAACACCCGCCAGCGCACCATGGACAGCATCCGCGCACGGGGTATGCGCCCCGAGGAAGCCGCCGCAGGCACGCAGGCCGCCGCAGCCCAGATCCTGAACGCCGACCCTGCCCACTGGAACGCTGAGGAAATGAACGATGCCATCCGTCAGGCACGCATGGGCAAAAAAATCTACCTGTAAGGCATAAACGCCTTACCCCACAAGAAAGGAGCATGCACATGACCTATCCCGAAACCCTTGGTATGGATCTGCAGCTGTTTGCCGAAAGCTACGCAGACACCCAGACCAGCCAGCTGAACCAGGCGGGGAACGATATGTCCCCCGAAATGAAAACCTTCTACAACAAGCACCTGATCCAGACCGCCGAGCCCGAGCTGGTCTACGATCGCTTCGCCGAGCAGTACCCCATTCCCGCCCATGCGGGCAAGACGATGGAGTTCCGCCGCTTCAGCCCGCTGAAGAAGGCGCTCACTCCCCTGACCGAAGGCGTGGTGCCCGACGGCAACAAGCTGAACGTGACCAGCGTGACCGTGGATGTGCACCAGTTCGGCGATTTTATCCGCTACACCGATGTGATCGATACCGCCGCCATCGACAACATTGCCGTGCAGACCGGCGAAGTGCTGGGCTCCCAGGCGGGCCGCACCAGCGATACCATCACCCGAGATATCGTCTGCGCAGGTACCTGCAAGATGATCGCCCCCGCCATCAATGATGACGGCAGCACCACCGAGACCCTGACCCGTGCGGGCATTACCGTAAAGAACCGCCTCACCCCCGCTGTGATGCGCAAGGCCGTCAACTATCTGGAACGCGTTAACGCCAAGCCCTTCGAGGGCGGCTATGTGGCCATCATCCACCCCGACACCGCCTGCGATGTGACCGGCGATCCCGAATGGATCGAAGCCCACAAGTACGCCAGCGTGGAGGAGATCAAGGCCGGTGAGATCGGTCGCCTGCACAATGTGCGCTATGTGAAGAGCACCGAAGCCAAGATCATCGGCCCCGGCGAGATCGTGGAGGGCATCACCCGCACCGCCCTGCACACCGCGCTGGATGGTACCGGCTCCACCACCATTAAGCTGGATACCACCATTTCTGCTGCACAGGCTGCCAAGACCAACGAGCAGATCACCGGCGGCGCAACGCTGAAGGTGTATGTGGGCGGCAAGGAAGCCACCGTGACCCAGGTGACCGCAGGCGCACCCGGCACTGCTGCCCTGACCGTTTCCGCAGCCGTGAAGGATGTGGCTAAGGGCGCCATGATCTGCGGCTACGGCGCGGGTGCGGACGGCTCCGCCATCTACTGCACCATGCTGCTGGCCAAGCGTGCCTACGGCACCACCAGCATTCAGGGTCTGGGGCTGGAGCACATCTTCAAGCAGCGGGGCAGCGGCGGCACCAGCGACCCCCTGAACCAGTTCTCCACCCAGGGCTGGAAGATGACCAAGGCTGCCGTCCGTCTGGTGGAGGAATACATGTGCCGCATCGAGCACTCCACCGCCTGCATGGGTCTGATGGCCGAAAGCAACTGATCCATGCCGGGAGCGCAGGGCATCCACCGCCGCAATCGATAACAGCGGTAACCATCGCCGGGTAACGGCATTCACCTCCTGCCTCCCTTCCGGTCGATGCTGCCGGATCCGCAAAGCCCCGCCCCCCTCTGTGCCCGCCTGCATCCTGCGACGGGAAACCCCGACCGTGTTTCGGTCTGCCGGGGTGGGGCAAGTCCCGGCAGCATGCGCCGCCATTCCATCCAACCCACGCCCGGAGGGCTCCGGCAGCCGGATGCCCATCCGCTGCCCCGTCCCCCGGGCGCATTTCATATCCAACATCCCGTACAAGGAGGAGCAACATCATGGCAACCAACACCAAGCCCGCCGAACCCACCGTGGAGGAGCTGCGCGCCCTGCTGAAAGAGAAGGAGCAGGAAATCGCCGCCCTCCGCCGCAACACCGGAACATCCGCCCCCGCTCAGACCGCCTACACCGAGGATGGGGATGCGCTGAAGCGCCGTGTGACCATCCGCCTGCCCATTGCAGGCAACAAGGAACCCCTGTTCGTGCGCTTCGGCGACGAGACCTTCACCATCCGCCGGGGCGTGGATGTTTCCATTCCCTATTACATCTGGCTGCATCTGGAGGAATCCCGCCAGGCCGAGGATGCCATCCAGATGCGCATGAATGACCTGACCGGCAGCTTCGCCGACCGTGTGGAGCTGTACCGGCTGTAACACCCGCAAGGAGGGATGAACCATGACCATCTCCGATGCGATCATCGAGATCAGCCGACTGAAGCCGCACCAGTACCCGGATGAGACCATCGTGCGCTGGCTGAGCGATCTGGACGGCAGGGTGGCGCAGGATCTGCTGCGGGGCAGCGGGGACGAACCCGCCGAGGGCGTGCTGCCCTACAAACCGCAGGACAGGCTGACCCAGCTGCTGATCCCCTTCCCCCATGAGGATGTGTACCTGAAGTGGCTGATGGCCCAGATCGACTACGCCAATGCGGACATGGAGCGGTACAACAATTCGATGGTGATGTTCCAGACCCAGTACGAAGCCTTTGTGGATGCATGGACGAGGGAACATCCCAAAAAGCCGGTGTACATCACCGGCATCAGGGGGTATCTGGCATGAGCGTACAACTTCCCAAGCTGAAGCAGATCCCCAACCGGCAGGAGGGCGTGACCGCCTTTGCCGGTCTGAACCGGAACCTGCGCATCCGGGACAATGAATTCTCTGATATGCGCAACATGTCTTCCGCGCTGCTGCCTGTGGCATCCACCCGGCAGCGGCGCAGGAAGCTGCGCACCCTGACCGACCCCAACGGGCTGTTTGCCCACGAGAAGCTGTGCTGGGCAGACGGCACAGCCTTCTACTATAACGGCGTGAGGAAAGGAACCGTGACCGACTGCGAAAAGCAGTTCGTGCGCATGGGCGCGTATGTGCTCATCTTCCCCGACAAGGCGTACTACAACACCCACACCGATGAATTCGGGCAGTTGGATGCCAGCTTCAGCGGCAGCGTGACCGCAGAATTGTGCCGACTGGACGGTACGGTATACGGCGAGTACACCGTAAGCGACAGCGAACCTTCCGACCCGCAAAACGGCGCGCTGTGGATCGACACCGGCGGCGACAGCGATGTGCTGAAGCAGTACAGCCAGGGCAGCGGCACATGGGTGACCATTCCCACCGTATACACCCGCCTACGGGCAACCGGCATCGGCAGAGCCTTTGCCAAGCATGACGGGCTGACCATTACCGGCTTTTCCCAGCAGCAGCTGAACGGCAGCCACTATCTGGTGGATGCGGCAGCGGACAGCGTGATCGTGGTAGCCCTGATCCGGCAGACCGAGACCGCAAGCGTGACCCTTGAGCGGCGCGTACCCGACATGGACTTCGTGATCGAGAACGACAACCGTCTCTGGGGCTGCTCCGGCGAGAAGCACGAAATCTACGCCAGCGCACTGGGCGACCCGAAGAACTGGAACCAGTACCTTGGTACGGCCAGCGACAGCTATGCGGTGACCGTGGGCAGCACGGGCAGATTCACCGGCGCGGCAGCCCATATGGGCTTCATTCTGTTCTTCAAGCAGGATTGTCTGCACCAGATCCTCGGCTCCAAACCCAGCAACTTTCAGCTGGACACCACCAACTGCCGGGGCGTGGCAGAGGGCAGCGAACGCAGCCTTGTACGGGTGAACGAGACCCTGTACTACCATGCAGCCGATGAGGTATGCGCCTTCAATTCCTCCCTGCCGGGCGGCATCTCCCATGCCCTTGGCAAGCGCAAATTCCGAAACGCCATCGGCGGCGGGGTGGGCAGCAGCTACTATCTCTCGCTGGAAAGCGAGACCGGCGAGCAGGAGCTGTATGTGTACGACACCAAGCAGATGGTCTGGGTGCGGGAGGACAGCCCCGCCGTACGGTATTTCGCCACCATCGGCGAAACGCTGTACATGCTGGATGCATCCGGCGGGCTGTGGCAAATGACCGGGGACGGCAGCGAGTATGCCGATGAGACCGCACAGGACGAACCCGTGGTGGAATGGATGCTGGAGACCGGCGATTTCGGCTACGAGCGGCAGGCCGCCCAGTATGCGGGAGCCATCCAGCTGCACGCAGAGTGCGAACCCGGCTGCCCCTTCTACGTGGAAGCCCAGTACGAAGCGGACGGGGCATGGCATCCCGTCTACAAGCACACCCCCAGCCCCCGCCGAAGTCTGGTGATTCCCATTATTCCCCGCAGGGCAAGATTGATCCGTCTGCGGCTGAAGGGCAACGGAGCCTTCAAGCTCTACAGCCTGACCATGCGGATCGAGACAGGAAGTGATCAGTATGCTGCTTGGTGAGATCAAGGTAATGAACCCCGGACAGCAGGAGGGCAGCACCCAGCAGAAGCTGCAAGCCATCTTTGAGTACATGCAGCAGCTGAACAAGCAGATCCGTTTCGTGCTGGAGAACATCGACACCGACAACCTTTCCCCCGCCCTGAGCCAGACCATGACCGACCTGCAGGACGGGCTTGCCAAGGTGGAAAACGTGGTAACGCAGGATGACTTCCAGACCCTTGTGCGCCAGACCGCCCAGATGATCGAGAGCAAGGCCAGCGCAAAATACAAGGACCCCGTCACCGGCAGCGAGATCGACCTGTGGACACAGGTGATCCAGACGGCAGAGGAGATCACCCAGAAGGCCAACAAGACCTATACCGATGCCGGCGGGAACACGGTGGATCTGGCTACGCAGGTGCGGCAAACGGCGGAAGAGATTACCTCCAAAGCCGACAAGACCTACAAGGACGGCAGCGGGAATACCGTGGATCTCGCTACGCAGGTTCGGCAGACAGCGGAAGAGATCACTCAGAAAGCCGACAAGACCTACAAGGACGGCAGCGGGAATACCGTGGATCTGGCTACGCAGGTTCGGCAGACGGCGGAGGAAATTACCTCCAAAGCCAGCAAGACCTACAAGGACGGCAGCGGGAATACCGTGGATCTGGTCACACAGGTGAAGCAGAACGCCACCGATATCGCCACCAAAGCCAGCAAGACCTACAAGGACGGCAGCGGGAATACCGTGGATCTGGCTACACAGGTGAAGCAGAACGCCACCGACATCACATCCAAGGCCAACAAGACCTACAAGGATGGCAGCGGGAATACCGTGGATCTGGCTACACAGGTGAAGCAGAATGCCACCGATATCGCCACCAAAGCCAGCAAGACCTACAAGGACGGCAGCGGGAATACGGTGGATTTGGTCACACAGGTGAAGCAGAACGCCACCGACATCACGTCCAAGGCCGACAAGACCTACAAGGACGGCAGCGGAAACACCGTCACCCTTGCCACACAGGTGAAGCAGAGTGCCAGCGACATCGTTGCCATGGCAAACGGCAGCAAGACTGTGGGCGCAGTGAAAAGCACCAAGGTGACCATCAACACCGCGGGCGTATCCATTGCCACAGGCGGAACCTTCACCGTGGACAGCGGCAACTTCCTGCTGGACGGGGACGGCAACCTGACCGCCAACGGCGCACAGATCAACGGCGAGCTGCTCAGCGGCGGCAGGGCGGTGCTGACCGGCGCAGACATCTACATCGGTACGGCAGCCCCTGCCAGCAAAAAAGCGGGCATGATCTGGATCCAGCCCATTGCAGAAGATGGCAACCAGAGCGTGCAGACCACCCACACCGGACAGTACACCGCAGGAACCCGCGCCGGTCTGAAGAGCAACCCCAAGACCGTGGTGCTGACCGGTACGGCGCAGGCAGCCAGCGCAAGCCATTACGAATACGAATTCGCCATTCCCATCTTCTTCAACGGGGCGGTGACCAATGCCAGCATTACCGTCAGGGTGGGCAGCAAGACCTTCACATCCCCCGCCATTACCGGCAATGCGGGACAGCACCGGGTGATCCACTTCACCGCCACCCACACGGCATGGCTGGCCAATGCGGGCAGCATCAGCATCGTGATCGCCGCCAGTACCGACTACCTGAACAACGAGCGGCAGGAGGACGGGTATCAGGTGAGCATGATCTCCCGCGCATACTGAGGTGATGACATGGCTCTGAAGACCCGAACCATCCAGACCACATCGCTGACCGACAACACCGGCGACCTGAAGCTGGCGGAGGAGACCGTCTTTCCCGTGCTGACCGACACCGGAGCCGGGGAGGGCGAGATCGTCTCCGCTACGCTGACGGTATCCGCCATGCGCAGCTACTCCACCCTGTATACGCTGGCGGTATCCTACGGGAGCATCACCCTTGCCAGCACCGACAACCCCGGCGATTTCGACCCCGTCAGAACGCTGGTGCTGCCCTTGAACAGCATTTCCGAAAGGCTGCTGACCGATGCGGCGGAAAGCATCGTACTGACCCCGCAGGGCAGCGGCACAGGCGTGAAGTGCAACTTCCGCGAGGGCTGCTACCTGACACTGGAGATCGTCTACGAAGAACCGGAGGAACCGCAGAACGTGCGGTTCTGGAACGGCAGCGCATGGCAGCCCTGCAAGGTGCAGTATTACACCGGCAGCGCATGGCTGCCCTGCCAGACCAAATACAGCCCGGACGGGCAGACATTCCAATAGGAGGGATCGTATGGACACCAAGAAGAAACTTCAGTCTTCTGCCGTGCCGGGGGCAAGCGCACAGAGCGGGATCGCAAGCGGGCAGAACACCGTGAGCATGAACCCCGCCCAGACCACCCAGAGCTTCTACCCCAAGCCCAGCACCCAGCAGAACTACAACCAGCAGAAGCCCGTATACCAGCAGAGCGAAGCCCTGCAAGCGGCAGGGCAGGCGGTTGCCGATGCGGAAGCCCGCAAGCCCGCAGCCTATCAGGGCAGCTATGATGCCCAGATCAACGGGCTGATCGACCAAATGCTGAACCGGCAGCCTTTCCAGTACGACCCGGCTGCCGACCCCCTGTACCAGCAGTACGCCCAGCAGTACCAGCGCAACGGCGAGATCGCCATGCGGGACACCCTTGCCCAGACCGCAGCCCTGACGGGCGGGTACGGCAACAGCTATGCCCAGCAGGCCGGTCAGCAGACCTACCAGCGGTATCTGGAGGATATGAACGGCGTACTGCCTCAGCTTCAGCAGGCGGCGTACCAGATGTATCAGGATCAGGGGGATGCCATGCGGGGCAACCTTGCCATGCTTCAGGGCATGGACGAGACCGACTACGGCAGATACCGGGACACCGTGGGCGACTGGCAGAGCGATCTGAGCTATCTCTACGGCAAGCTGGGAGACATGACCGACCAGGAATACCAGCGGTATCTGAACGACCAGCAGAGTTGGGAGCAGGATCGCGCTTATTGGGAGCAGCGGGCGCAGGATCAGGCAGACCGGGAGTTTGCAGCCCAGCAGTTTGCCTACCAGCAGGAGCAGGATCAGCTTGACAGGGACTGGGCGGCGCAGCAGTTTGCCTACCAGCAGGAGCAGGATCAGCTGAACTGGGACTGGCTGCGGGAGCAGTTTGAGTACCAGAAGGCGCAGGATGCGCTTGACCGGATGGCTAAGAGGAGCAGCGGCGGAAGAAGCAGTGCAGCAGCTGCTGCCGGTGATCCCGTGGACGCTCCTTCCGGCCCGATCGTTGACCCTGTGCCCGGGATGGCGGCAGGCAGCGCAATCGCTGCGGATAGCGCGAATTTCTTTAAAAAGGCTGCTCGAAAGATGCTGACCGAACAGCAGCAGGCACAGGACAGGCTGACAGCCGCGACAGGTTGGGATCCCAAGCCCCCCGCACCCGCAAACGACTGGTTTATGTCTGTTCAGGGAGCAAAGCGCCGTCCGGCGGCAGCTGAAAGGAAGTGAACCCCATGACCATTGACAGAGTAATCAGCCTGAGCAGCACGGCAGGCGTTGAGCCTGTGGTGGTGCAGCAGAACGACAAAGAGAGCCGGACGGTTCGGTTCTTTGTCTACGAAAGCAGCGGCGTACCGCTGGATGTGCAGGGCAAGACCGCCCGCATCTTCTTCCGCAAGAACGGAGCCACATCCCAGGCATACGAAGCTGCCGTTGCAGCGGACGGGTGGATCTCGCTGACCGTACCCGAAGAGGTAACGGTATACCCCGGAAACGGAGAGATGCAGCTTGCCCTGGTTTACGGCAGCAGCATTCTGCACAGCTTCACCATTCCCTTTTCGGTAAAGGGCAGTCTGAGCTTTATGGGCGAAACCGAAAGCCCGGAGGACGATCCCATGCGCATTGCGTGGGATACCCTGCCGGGAAAGCCGGATACCTTTCCCCCATCCGCCCACACCCACACCCCGGCGCAGGCCGGTGCGCTGCCCGCAAACGGTACGGCAGCAGATGCCGCAAAGCTGGGCGGCAAGCTGCCGAAATACTACAACCGCCCCCGCAACCTGCTGGACAACAGCCGGTTTGTGAAACCGGTAAACCAGCGGGGACAAGCCAGCTACACAGGCACGGGCTATGGGCTTGACAGATGGCGCACAAACTTTTCGGGGGACACGGTGGAAGTGCTTGCAGGCGGTGTAAAAAACACCGTGGCAAGTACCACGGGTGGCTGGCATCTACACCAGATTATTGACAACGGTGCTGAATTGGTGGGCAAGAGCATCACTGCCGCTTGCAATGCCGCCGCAATCACCGGTGCGCTGTATCTGCTGATTTCCTGCCGCAACAGCAACGACACCGAAATTGAACACGTAAGTCAGAAAATTGCCGCTGGCCTGAATGTTACTTCCTTGACCGTTCCCAGCGGCACGGTGTACATCCGTGTCGGCGTGTACGCCTATGCAACCAGCGTGGCGGTTGGTGATAGCGTCACCCTTGAATGGGTTGCACTGTATGAGGGGGAATACACGGCTGAAACCCTGCCGTCTTATGTGCCGAAAGGCTATGCGGCAGAACTGCTGGCATGCCAGAGGGATTATCATATTTATGCCACACAAGCTGCACGGCCTGCGCACGGCCTTGATTGTGTGCCTCATATGCGCTTGAACAATCCCACGCAAGGCACGATTGTCATTGGTGGCGTGACCTACTATTACAATGCCGCCGACCTGTAAGGAGGGGTGAAAAGTGGATCAGTATTCTGTATTTGTGCAAACGGATGACCAAGGCCGTGTGATCGGTATCAACAGCGATGCTTTCCTTCCTTCCACGGACGGCTGGGAAAAGGTTGCAGAGGGGCATGGGGATAAATTCCACCATGCACAGGGCAATTATTTGCCACAGCCTGTTTACGATGAGGAAGGGCGCGCCAACTGGAAGCTGGAGGGCGGGCAGCCCATTCTGCGAACCGATGCGGAAAAGGCAGCGGATGTGCAGCCGGATGCCCAGCCCCCTGCACAGGGAGAACAGATCGCAAAGCTGGAGGAGCAGATCACCGAGCTGGAAAACCGGATCGCCGAGCTGAACCAGGCATTGGACATGCTGCTTGAGGGGGTGACGGAGGATGAGTAAATGGAACCGGATCGGTGAAAAACGGAAGGCGCAGGTGCTCACCTTCAACCGGCAGCGCAAGGCGGACAGCCTTGCCGCCGCCGACATGCACCTGATCGCCCAGGCCTTTGCCCGGCTGCCCAAAGGCATTCTGGCAAAGACGCTGACCGGGGATATCCTCGCCATTCTTGCCCGGTACGGGGTGGAGGTGCAGCCATGACGGTACAGACCTTTTTGCAGGCGGTGGATGCCATCGCCGCCGAAAAGCCTTCCTACCGGCTGGGCGGCAGCGGCACAGACGGCACCTGCGACTGCGTAGGGCTCCTGATGGGCGCACTGCGCCGTGCCGATCCCGGCATTACCTTTCCCCTGCACAGCAGCAATTACTTTGCCCGCTGGCGAACCGAAGCGCTCGCCCCCGTGGGGGATGCGCAGCTGGCTCCCGGCATGGCGGTCTACAAAGCCCGCATGGACACCGGCAGCCTGCACGCCCGCTACCAAAGCGGCGGCAGCTATGCAAACGGCGATCCGCTGGACTACTACCACGCCGGGGTGGTCACCTGTGCCGCGCCGCTGGCGATCACCCATTGCACCAGCGGCGGCGGGGTGAACGGCATCACCACCGACAGCTCCGCAAAGGGCTGGACACACGCCGGATACCTGACCGGCATCGACTACAGAAAGGAGGACGACGGTATGACCGACACACGCACCGCACGCATCGTGACCTCAGACGGCAACCCGCTGAAGCTGCGTCCCACCCCCGGCACGGACAAGCCCCCGCTTGCCAGAATGCCCAACGGGGATCGGCTGCAGGTGCTTGCCGATGCCGAAGGCTGGGCCAAGGTGGTCTGGCAGGGCAGTACCGGCTACTGCATGAGCCGTTACCTGCAATACGCCGATACCGGCGAAGCGGACATCGCACAGCAGGTGCTCAACAAGCTGGATACCATCATCTCCCTGATGGGAGGCGGCGGCGGTGGCTGATCTTCTCCTGCGCATCGCTGCACTGGTGGGTGCAGCGGGCACCATTACCGCAGGGGCGGCTGCGGTCTACAAAGCCCTGCGGCGCATCGAAAGGATGCTGACCGGCGTGATGGATGACATCGCCGATCTGCAATACGAGCGGCTGGCGCAGGCGCACGATTTCTACATGGACAGGGGCTGGTGCCCCGCCTCCAAAAAGAAGCAGCTCTGCATCATCTACCAGAGCTACAAAGCCAAGGGCAGGAACCACCTGACCGCCCACTACGAGGACAACATCCTCTCCCTGCCCGAAGAACCTTTGCGAAAGGATGAATAGAATGAACTGGACGAATCTTCTGGAACGCGCTGCATGGACCTTTCTGGAAGCCTTTCTGGTGGCGCTGCCCTCTGCCGTTACGCTGGAGGTACCGGGCGCAGGCTGGGTATCCGCTTTGCTGGCCGCCGCCTGCGCCGGGCTTTCTGCCCTGAAGACCCTGCTGGTGGAGCTGGTGGGGCGCAGGCTGGCGGAGATGAAGCAGGAGGATGAGCATCCGGCGCAGGATGCGTAATGCCGGGGGCTTCCTCACACAGATCCGATACCCCATCCATACGGAAACGCGCATCCGGCAAACGCCGGATGCGCGTATTCTTGTTATTTATGCAAACAGCCGCAAACCTTCCTCAGTCCAGCAGGGGGAGTGTAAAGGAAGGAGTTATCCCTCACGTTCCATCATGCAAACAATAGCACCGCAAGCCTTTGCTGGCTTGCGGTGCTATGCACTGCCGTGATAGAATAAGAGCGATAAACTTGAATTTGACAGGATGATTTAGATAGTGCCAGGAGGAATGATTATGGAGCATAGGATAATTAACGGCGTTGGAGGAGAAGTGCATTATTGGATTTCAAGAACCAAAGACGCACCTAAGGGAACAATTGTTTTTAGCCATGGCTTAACAGCGAATCATACAATGTTCGAAAAGCAAATCGAATATTTTAAGAATGAATATATAGTAATTGCGTGGGATGTTCCTATGCATGGTTTGTCTGTGCCTTATAATCATTTTTCTTATGAAAATACTGCAAGAGATTTAAATCGAATATTAGAACAAGAATGCATTGAAAAAGTTTGTTTGGTAGGAATGTCAATGGGAGGCTATCCTTCACAAATGTTTGCACACTTATATCCTAAAAAGGTGCAATGTTTCATAGGTGTCGATACAACACCATTTGGAACAGCATACTATCCAAAATCTGATTTGTGGTGGCTTTCTAAAGTGAAGCCGATGGCAAACTGGTTTACAGATAAAATGCTTCGCAAGAGTATGGCAAAATCTATATCTGTAACAGCATATTCTTATAATAAAATGATAGAAATGTTGGCTCCTTTGTCAAAGGAACAAATTATTGAACAAATGGATATTGCTTATGGAAAGTTTGCACAGGAAAACAAGGATTTGCAGTTAATTTGTCCAGTACTAATTTTACTTGGAGATAAAGATAAAACTGGAAAAGTAAAACAATATTGTATTGCATGGGCAGAAGCAACAGGATATCCATTACACATCATTGAAGATGCTGCTCATTTCTCTAATGGGGATAATGCGAAACAGGTTAATTCTGAGATAGAGCAGTTTGTTATACAAACTACTGTTGGCTAATTTTTATCATG
>JAFXBE010000059.1 GCA_017516765.1 Clostridia bacterium
GCCGAATTTGGACGCATCATGTATATGCCGGGGGAAAACAATGCACGAGATCGCTGTGAGTACAAAGGATTTATATCGTGGGATGATGCAACAAAACAATCCACCTTACCTCTTACTTAATCAGTAGATAAAAAATACCGCGGGCACAATAAAACTGTGTGCTGGCGGTATTTCGTTATGAATGTCTGAGTCTATCAACCATCCTTTGTGTTGCGATCAGTTGCCGGTAAGAAATGTGTAAACACCCTTGACAAAACAACGCGGATACCTCTGGGGCTTTTTTGATAGTCTGAACCGCCGCCCCTACTGCCCATCCGGCAGGGGGGCGGCGGTTTTTGTGCCGTCCCGGCCGCTGTACACCGCTTGTGGCGGTTCTGTGAATTTGTATCCAAAACCGTGGAAACAACCCTGCGGTTGTGCTATACTGATACCGTTTCTTTCCAAATAACATCTGTTTGCCGCAACCTGTCGAACGGTTTTTGCGGCCTTCGACAGAAAAAGCCGAAGGTAGACATGGCATTTGGGGCGCGCATGGCGTATGATGGTTACATAGCCGCCCCGCCTCTGCCCGGTGCGGAAAAGGAGTTTTCATCTTGGCCAAGGAAAAGACTCTCTATGTATGCCAGAACTGCGGGTACGAGGCTGCACGCTGGCTGGGCTGCTGCCCGGACTGCGGCGAGTGGAATACCTTCGAGGAGCGCAGGGCAGCCCCTGCCCCCGCCGCCAGCAAAACCGCCGAAAAGGCAGCCCGCTACCAGACCAGCCGCAAGGCCGAGGTAGTCGCCCTGTCGCAGGTGGAGGAGAAGCACGAACCCCGCATGTCCACCGGCAACGAGGAGCTGGACCGGGTGCTGGGCGGCGGGCTGGTGCAGGGCAGCGCCATCCTGCTGGGCGGCGACCCGGGCATCGGCAAATCCACGCTGCTTTTGCAGGTGGCCGCCAGCCTGAGCGAAAGATGCAAGGTGCTTTACGTAAGCGGCGAGGAAAGCGCAAGGCAGATCAAAATGCGCGCCGTCCGCCTGAATGTACGGCAGGACAAGCTGTTCGTGCTTGCCGAAAACGATGTGGAGAGCATTCTGGAAAAATGTGTAGGCATGTCGCCGGATGTACTCATCATCGACAGTATCCAGACCATGGTATCGGAAGACAGCGGCAGCGCGCCGGGCAGCGTCAGTCAGGTGCGGCAGAGTGCGGGAGCCATCGTGCGCTATGCCAAGGAAAGCGGCACCGCCACCTTTATCGTGGGTCACGTTACCAAAGAGGGCTCTCTGGCAGGCCCCCGTGTGCTGGAGCACATGGTGGATGCCGTATTGTATTTCGAAGGCGACCGGCAGCATGAATACCGGCTTTTGCGCGCGGTAAAGAACCGCTTCGGCTCGGTAAACGAGCTGGGCGTATTCGAAATGCGCACAGAAGGCATGGTGCCCGTGCCCAATCCCAGCGAAACACTGCTCAGCCAGCGCGCCCGGGGTACCGGGGGCAGCGTGGTGTTCTGCACCCTGCAGGGCAGCCGCCCCATCCTGTGCGATCTGCAGGCGCTGGCGGCCCAGAGCTTCTACGCCGTGCCCAAGCGCACCGTGGGCGGCATGGATCACGGCAGGGTGGCGCTGCTGCTGGCGGTTATGGAAAAGCGCGCCGGGAAGAAACTGTTCAATCAGGACGTTTATATCAATGTGGCGGGCGGTCTTGCCCTCAGCGACCCCGCCGCCGATCTGGCGGTGTGCATCGCCGTGGCCAGCAGCCTGCAGGGCTTTACCCTGCCCACCAACCTGAGTGTGATGGGCGAGGTGGGTCTGTGCGGCGAGGTGCGTCCCGTGGCGCAGGTGGAGCGGCGCGTTGCCGAATGCGTGCGTCTGGGCTTTACCGAGCTGATCGTGCCCAAGCAGAACATGAAGAGCCTCAAACCCATGGACGGCGTACACATCACCGGCGTGGATACGCTGATGCAGGCGCTGGCCGTGGTCAGCTGAGGCAAAGAACCAAAGCCGCGCCCGCCCGGGGCGCGCAGGCTGCCGGCTTTTTCCCGGCGGCGCACATCTTTTCAGGAACAGGAATGATCATATGCTGAAAAACAAACCCATGGCGCGTATGATGCGCCTGCTCATCACCCTGCTGGGTGCGGGTGTGGGCGCAGCCGTCGCTGCGCTGGCCACCCCTGTGGTTACCCGCCTCTGGCCCGATATCTTCGGCAAAGTGCAGTGGATCGCCGTGCTGTATGTGGGGCTGGGGCTGCTGCTGGGGCTGGTGTTCTTTCTTTTGTCCAACGCCATCATCGACCAGACCATGCGCCTGATCGCCCGGATGGAAAACCGCTGGTCCTCCCTTTCCACCCGCCAGATCTTTCTGACCACCGGCGGTCTGGTAATGGGTCTGCTCATCGCCGCGCTGGTTACCCAGCTGATCCTTTCCGCCGGGGCGAACCTGCTCACCATCAGCTTTTCCGCGCTGATGTATCTGGTGCTGGGCTTTATCGGTCTGCGCATGGGTCTCAGCCGGAGCCGCAAGCCCAGCCGCCGCAGCCGCCGCGCTCAGCAGGACAGCTTTCTGGGCGTTGCCGAAGAGCTGATGGGGGACGAGGACGGCGAGACCGCTCCCGCCGCGGAGGGCGTGTTTTCTGCCAAGTATCTGGATACGTCGGTGGTGATCGACGGGCGCATTGCCGATGTGGCGCAGACCGGCTTTCTGGAGGGCAGCCTTGTGGTGCCTGCCTTTGTGCTGGCAGAGCTGCGGCACATTGCCGACAGCGCGGATCCTCTGCGCCGCGCCCGGGGACGCCGGGGTCTGGATGTGCTGAACCGTTTGCAGAAAATGAACGGGCTGCAGGTGGTTGTGGACGAGACCGACTACACCGACACCGAAGAGGTGGATGTAAAGCTGCTGCGCCTGTGCCGGGACAAGGGCGGCGCAGTGGTGACCAACGACTATAATCTCAACAAGGTCGCCGGGGTCACCGGCATCCGTGTGCTGAACATCAACGACCTTGCCAATGCGGTCAAGCCCATGCTGGTGGCAGGTGAGGAACTGAATGTGCAGGTGGTCAGGGAAGGCAAGGAGCCCGGGCAGGGCGTCAGCTTCCTGGACGACGGCACCATGATCGTGATCGAGAACGGCAAGCGGTACGTGGGCGAGCAGATCCCCGTGGTGGTAACCACCGTGCTGCAGACCAGCGCAGGCCGTATGATCTTTGCCCGGCTCAAGGGAGCCGAAGAAAAAGGCGCATAATGGAATGGGGGGGCTGCTGCGGCAGCCCCCTTTACGTATAACCCCGGATGTGATACAATCCATCCAGCCCTTTGCCAAAGGATGTCATGAAGATGTCGCAGCTTTTCCCATGAAGGGGAAAGGAAAGGGACTTCTTTTGCGACCTCGTTTTTGGAAAGGATGGGAAACGATATGACAGAAAAACAGAATCCGTCTGCGCCTGTGGGGCAGGCGAAGGTGTACCGGATGGTGCTGGCGGGTGTGCTGCTGGCGCTGGGTCTGGTGCTGCCCTTTGTGACCGGACAGATCCCGGAGATCGGCAACATGCTGCTGCCCATGCACCTGCCGGTGCTGATCTGCGGTCTTGCCTGCGGCTGGAAGTGGGGCGCGGCGGTGGGCTTTGTGCTGCCGCTGATGCGCAGCCTGCTGTTCCAGATGCCGCCCCTGCTGCCCACCATGCGTACCGGCGGCGCATTGTGCATGGCCTTCGAGCTGATGACCTACGGTCTGGCCGCCGGGCTTCTCTACCGCATGCTGAAGAAGCACCGCTGGGGGCTGATGGCATCCCTCGTGGGGGCAATGCTGATCGGGCGCGTGGTATGGGCGCTGGCATCGGTGGTCATCTACCGGCTTTTTGCCGATTTCAGCTTCGACTTTGAGCTCTTCCTGACCGGCGGCTTCGTTGCCGCGTGGCCCGGCATTCTGGTGCAGCTGGTGGTGGTGCCCGTGGTGGTGCGCCTGCTGGAGGGCACCAAGCTGATCAAGAGCGAATAATCAAGAAAACAAAAAGGGCGTTGCCCCCCCACGAAGCGGGGCAACGCCCTTTTTTATGCCTGTTTGGCGAAGAAAGCCACCGCCACCGCGCCGGGGCCGGCGTGGGTACCGATCACGCTGCCGATGATGGTGGTATTCAGCTGGGTCTTGCTGTGGGCCCAGAGGGCTTCGCTGTCCTTGATGTACTTTTGCAGCAGCGCATCGGAAAGGCCGGTGTAGCCCAGCAGTACGGGCATATCAAAATCCACGCCGCCCGCCTTGTCGATCTCGCTCACCAGCAGGTTGTTGCCCTGCCGGGAACCCCGCGCCTTGCCCAGTACATTGATCTCGCCATCCTTCACCGAAAGCACCGGCTTCAGGTTCAACAGACCGCCCGCAAAGGCTGCCGCGCTTGAGATGCGCCCGCCCTTCTTCAGATACTCCAAAGTATCCAGCATGGCTACGATGCGGATCCTGCCCTTGGCTTCTTCCAGCTTAAGGGCGATGGTGCGGGCATCCAGTCCCTGCTGTGCCAGCCCGATGGCATACTCCGCAAGGATGCCCGCGCCGATGGTCACCGAGCCGGTATCCACCACCACCACGTTGTCGTAATCCTGTGCTGCGATCATGGCGCTCTGATAAGTGCCGCTCAGCTTTTCCGACAAGGTCAGCACCACGGCTTCGCAGCCCTCCGCTTTGGCTGCCTTGTATGCCTTGGCAAAGGCGGCGGGGCTGGCCTGACTGGTGCGGGGCAGCACATCGGTCTCCACCAGCTTTTCGTAGAACTGCTGATGGGTAATGGTTACACCGTCGATGTATTCCTCCTCGCCGAAATGCACGGTAAGGGGCACCACGGCGGTGCTTTGCTTGATCTCCGGGATCAGATCCACGGTGGAATCGATAATGATCCTGGTCTGCATGTTTTTGTCGCTCCTTTGTCCCGGCGGCGGCTGTGCGCCCCGCCTTGCTCAGCCGCTGCCTGCTGCATTTATTCCTGAGGGATGCCGTCCTTGCTGAGGACGCGCAGGTTGGCGGTGATGGAATCCAGCACGCGGTAGAAGGTCTCCCGCGCTTCGGGGCTCAGATCCCGTCCGGCGGCCTCCACGGCGGCGGCGGCGCGGCTGCATACATGCTCCGCGGCCTTCTGCCCGGTGGGGGTCAGCTTCATCAGCCCCCGGTAGCGGCTGCCGCCGGTGGCTTCCTTGGTCACCAGCCCTTTTTCCTCCAGAATGGACAGCATCCGGGAGGCATCGGATTTGTCCTTGCCGCATTCGCTGCAAAGCTCCGGCACCGTAATGCCCTCCGGATGCCGTGCCATGGTGGTCAGATAGGTGGCATGGGCAGACTTGAGCCCATAGGGGGCCAGCTCCTCCGCCGCCAGCTTGTGCCAGTGGCGGTTGATCTCCGATATGGCAAGGGAAAACCGCTCGAACCGATCCAGCATAAAATGGCTCCTTTCCAAGCGCAGCAAGGGTTTCGGTATTGCTTTCCATTCCCGGCTGCGGCGAAGTTGAAAAATCAACTTTGGCATCATAGCACAGAAAAGTTGAAAAGTCAACTTCTGTATTCGAAGCCTTTTGACACGCAAACAGATGTATCGTATAATATAGATCATACACCGAGCGGATCGCGAAAGATGCGCAGCCGCCCGCAACGAGAGAGAAAAACCGAAAAACAACACCGCGCACACTGCACCGGGGAGGATACACTATGCAGGATACCATTCTTCAAAGCGGCCTGTTCCTTTATCGAGAAACGGACGAAGGCATCGAGATCGTGGGCTACACCGGCACGGAGAGCCGGGTGGAGCTGCCCGAAACCATCGACGGCAAACCGGTGGTGGCATTGGGCGCTTGCGGCGAGGGCAATCTGGACGGGGTCACCGTGGTGCTCAGCAGCGGCATCAGCCGTATTGCGCCGGATGCCTATGCCATGCTGCATGCCGACTATTCCGGCTTCGATCCCTATGCGTGGATCGCCGGTGTGGAGGCGGGGCAGGATCACCCCCACTTCAGCAGCCTTGGGAACTGGCTTTTTGCCAAAGACCACCAGACCGTGGTCGCCTATTTCGACCTTGGGGCAATGGCGGTCGCCATTCCCAAAAATGTGCGCAGCATCCTGCCCTATTCCTTCCACAGCTGCGCCCTGCTGTCTGCGGTAACCATCCCCGAATATGTGGAATCTGTGGGGGATATGGCATTCAACAAGAATACCACCGCCTGCATCCGCAGCAGGGATACCCGGCTGGGCGTGAACATTGCCGGAAAGATCGAGCTTCCCGGCGTAAAGGGCGGGTTTGTGCTTTCCAAAGACGGCAAACGCCTCATCAAGGCGCCCACCGCCAATGACGATGTGGTGCTGCCCGAAGGGGTGGAGACCATCGACGACTACGCCTTCCAGAAATGCCACACAGCCTCTGTAACGCTCAACGAGGGTCTGCGGAAGATCGGTCATCATGCGTTTTATGGCACCAATGTGCAATCGCTGGAGATCCCCGCCACGGTGGAGGAGATGTACCCGGACAGCTTCGCGCGCTCCTACTACGGCACCATCTCCATCCGCATGCAGCCGGGCAATCCCCATTACCGCACGGTGGGCGGCATTCTCTATCATGTGGAAGCGGACGGTTCCCAGACCCTCTTCTGTGTGCAGAACAAGGCCCTCGTCCGGGCAGAGCTCCCGGGCAGCCTGAAGGCGCTGGAGGGCGACCCCTTTGCCGATTGTAGCAAGCTGACCGATATCATCCTCAGCGAGGGGCTGGAACGGCTGGAGGAAAGCTGCCTCATGGCTCTGGTGCGCAACACCGGCAAGCCCGTGACCGTTGCCGTTCCCTCCACGGTCAAAGAGCTGGTGCTGCCCGAGGAAGGGCACGACCACCGCATCCGCTACCGCTTCCACGAGGATAACCCCGTCTACTTTACCGACGGCGATCTGTGCTACCAAACGGGCGCGGACGGCAGCCATACCCTTTTGTTCTGCCAGAACCGGATGCTGGGTGAAGCCCTGATCCACGAGGACACCACCGCCATTGCGCCCCATGCCTTTATGCTGGATAAGGACGGCAAGCCGCTTTTCAGCCGCCTGAAGACCCTCACCTTGCCTGCCGGGGTCAAAGACATCGCCGCCACGGCTTTTGAGGGCTGCGACAAGCTGCAGAGCATGGCTGTGGCAGCGGGCAGCGATACCTTCACCGCCGTGGACGGGGTGCTGTTTACCAAGGATCTGCGCAGGCTGGCGGTTTATCCGCAGGATAAAAAGGACAAGGAATATACCCTGCCCGAAACGGTGGAAGCCTTCGGAGCAGCCTTTGCCGCCAATAAGCACCTGAAGACCCTGCACCTTAACGCCGGGGTAAGCAGTATCGGCGATCTGGCCTTCCCAGAAAGCTGCGGCATCGAGCATCTGTATCTGGCGGGCAGCATCGGGCGGATCAGCCCCATCGCATTCGGCAGAATGAGCAGCGAAGCCCGGAGCCGCAAGACCCCCATCACAGTGCATGTTTCCGATGCCGGGCAGCTGAACCGCTATATGCAGGAAACCATGCAGAGTGCAAAGGGCAACATCGTTGTGGAAAGTGAAAACGAATCCCCCGAGACCAAGCGCTGGAAGAAGCTGTTCGCCTTCGAGCAGGTGGAGGACGGCCTCCGGCTGACCAAATATCTGGGCGACAGAAAAACAGAGACCGAGCTGGTCATTCCCGCTGCCATCGGCGATGTGCCGGTGGTGGAGCTGGGCGACCAGATGTTTGCGGAAGGCACGCCCCTTACCGGCATCATCATCCCCGAGGGAGTGAAACGGCTGGGCGAATCGGCGCTCTTTACCAGCCCCAAATGCAAAAGGATGGTCATTCCCGCATCGGTCACGGAGATCAGCCCCTGGGTCTTTGCGGGCAGCGGGCATTATTTCAAGGATGCGTATCTGCGGGGCGATACCACCATCACCGTAGTGGAAGACAGCTATGCTGACCGGTTTCTGAGCCAATATAAGTTTGACGGCTACACCCGCCCCGTCGTGCTGCTGGCGGGGCAGGACGATCACCTGCAATTCGAGATCAAAGGGAAGGGCTGCATTGCCACCCTGCGGGCCGGTGTGGAGCGCATCGATCGGCTGACCGTTCCCGCCGCGTATCGGGGCAAGCCCGTTACCCAGCTGGTGCTGTGCAACGCCAAACCGGAGGATGCCTTCGACCGGGAAGTGCCTGCGGAGAATATTCTCTCCCTGACCATTCCCGAAACGGTGAAAACCATTGTGGGCATCCACAAATACCACCCCACCGAAAAGACCCCCGACGGGCTGCCTGCCCTGATCATCGCAGAGGACAACCCCCATTTCTGGACAGACGGCAGGGCCCTCTATACCAAGAAACGCAAAACTTTGCTCTTTATGGTGGATGACTCCCCCGAGGAATACACCGTACAGGCTGGCGCCACCACCATCGGCGATTACGCCTTCAAGTACATCCGGAATCTGACGAAGGTCACCCTTCCGGCAAGCATCCGCACGCTGGGGGACTACTGCTTCTACAGCTGCGGCAGCATCGAAGAGATCAGCGGGCTGGAAGCTGTGACCAAGCTGGGGAACAATGCCCTGATGGGTTCCGGCTACGGACAGAAAACGCCCTGCATCATCATTGGCAAAGAGCTGGTCTCCTACCGGGGCAAGGATGCGGTTTTCCACGTACCCGAAGGGGTGGAGACCATCGGCGTCCGGGCGTTCCAGACCTTCGGCGGCAACTGCACGCTCAAGGAAGTGGTGCTGCCCTCCACCCTGCGCCGGATCGAGGCCTGTGCCTTTATCAATCAGGCGGCGCTGGAGACCATCCATCTGCCGGAGGGGCTGGAGTGCATCGAGGAAAAAGCCTTTGAAGAGTGCCGCGGGCTTCGGAGCATCCACCTGCCCGCCTCCCTGAAGGAGCTGTCTCCCTCTGCATTCTTCTTCTGGGCTTACAAGGACGACCCCATTCATCTGGCAGAAGTGACTGTGGCGGAGGGCAACCCCTGCTTCTGCGCCGTGGACGGCATCCTGTACAACAAGGACTGCACAGAGATGCAGCTCCTGCCCCCTGCGCTGGAGGCGGAGGAGCTGCGCATTCCCGAAACGGTGCGTACCATTGTGGGCGAACACAGGTGCAACGGCATTCGGCGGCTGGTCTTTACCGGTGATATCGAAAAGTGGGAAATCGGCTTCGCAGACAGCCAGAACCTGAAGGAAGTTGTCTTTATGGGCAGCTGTGCCCGGATTCCCGATTCTGCCTTCTCGGGCTGCGAGAAGCTGAGCAAGGTCACCTTCCCCAAGGATCTGAAGAAGATCGGCGACCGAGCCTTCCTGCAGACCAAGCTGGCAAAGCCGGAGCTGCCGGATACACTGGAGCACATCGGCGAGGAAGCCTTTGCCCGCTGCGGCATCAAGACCATCACGCTGCCTGCCTCGGTGCGCACCCTTGGCTGGGGCGCATTCTCCGGGGCAGACGAGATCGGGGTATACGACACCATCGAGCCGGATGCCAAGCCCGCCAACGATGATGTGGATACGGTCAACGGCGGCCCCAACGGCATGGTGGGCTACATCGGCATGGGCAAAGCCAGAGCCATGTGGCAATGCGCCGCCAACCACAAGTGGTGCGACTATACCATCGCCGTGCGCAGCGCCGAAACGGGCGATATCAAATACAAGGTCTGGATGGGTGCAGACCCGTCCCAGCGGGCGTACTACTGCCTGCTGTCCTCCGGCTGGGGACGCAACGCCACCTTCGCCTTTGCCCAGCTGGACGAATTCTTCTCCAGGATCCGGGGCGCAGAGCACAAGCTGCGTGTGGCGCAGCTGCGGCTTGAGTACCCGGTGGAGCTGAGTGACGAAGCAAAGAAGAAGTACGAAGCCTATGTAAAGAAGAACGCCCCGAAAGGAGAATAAGCATGGCGCAGTATCAATCCAGAATCTATATTCAGGTAACAGAGCCCGCCGTCTGGGAGCGGTTCCGTGAAGCGGACGATGCCGAGCTGGAGCTGGCGCAGCTTGCCGGGGAGGGGGAGACCTGCTTTGCCTCCGACGAGGTGCTCTGGGAGGAACGCGAGCTGGAGGATACCGTTGCCGCGCTGGGAGCCACCCTTGGCACAGACGGCATCATCATTGCCGATACCACCAACATCAACACCGACCCCTATGCCTATATCGTCTGGTGGGCGGGGCACGGCGCACGCGTCAAGAGCCGGGATATGACCGACTACTGCTTCGATACCGACATCGGCGATCTGTGCAGTTGCCTGAACTACGAAAACAACTTTTCCTTCAACAACAGCGAGATGGAAGTGCTGGCAAAGCTGGGCTACGAGCGCACCAAGGCGGGGCGGGGCTATCTCTACCGGGAGATCCTTGTCAACGAAGGGCTGGAGGATGAGCTGTACCTGACCGAGACCGGGCTTGACGGGCGCACCCAGCGTATGGAGGACGTCAACCCCGGCGACCCGGTGGAACTCAGGCACCTGACCAAGGACAAGAGCTATAAAAACATGGTGGAGGTGTTCTGCCAAAACGGCTCTCTGGGGCTTCTGGACGAGGATGCCGCCGCCATTATGGCGCCCATACTGGATGCGGGCGAGAAATACTTTACCGCGCAGGTGCGCCGGGTGCTGCCCCTTTCCAAGCGGGCAGCCCGGTACCGCACGGGACTGTTGACCATCCATATCCGGTTCTGCGAACCGCCCGCGGCAGCGGAAGCCCCCGCCGGGGCCGCTGCGCTCGCAGACGGGGCAAAGACCGAAGCCCCTGCCGCCAAAGCTCCCGCCCCCGCAAGCGGCGCTGCCTTCACCTACAGCGAGGTAGACAGTGTGGATGCCGCCTTCTATGAGGGCATCTGCGCCGAAGACGGGCTGGTGATCCCCAAGGACGGCTCCTTTACCGTGGAGGCGGAGGGCAAGCAGGTAACCGTCAAGTGCCAGACCGCCAAAAAGATGGCGGAGATCCAGAAGAAATTTGCCCCCTTCCTCACGGGCAAGAAGACCGCCAAGGTGTTCTATGATCCCGAGGATGCGATCCATGGGCATCTGGAGCCCGTGGGCTTTGATGATTACGGCAACCAGGCCTTCGAGGTGGTGGGCGATGCCAAGACCCTGACCCCGGAGCAGATCGCCCACCGGGTAAAGCTGTTTGCCAAGGTGAATGCCCTGCTGGCCGAGCCCGCCGCCGCCATTAAAGTGGTCGCCGCCGCCCCCAAGAAAAAGAACGGCACCCTGTATGCCAAGCGGGTCACCCAGATCGCCACCCTGCCGGTGATGGAGCAGGATACCTCCATGTACGTGTTCTGCGCCGTTGCCAAGGGCGATGCCGACCTGCTGGTGGAGATCCGCAAAATACAGACCCCCTCGCTGGAAAAGGCGGAAAGCGATGTGCTGTCCCGGACCGATCTTTTCCGGGCATAATCGGGCTTTTCCCCGGACGGTAAATTTGATACAATAGACTGCGGGCAACCGCACAGCCCCCGAAGCTGCTGCTCCGGGGGCGTGTTTTCGCCCGTATCCCCGCCTTTTTTGGGGGATGAGGAATGCTTCCGAAAGGAGAACCCCGAACCATGCATACCCAACTGACCGCTTTGCTGCGCCGGCGGCTGAAGGCGGGGCAGCGCACCCTGTGTGTGATAGACGGCTTCTGCGGCGCGGGCAAGACCACGCTGGCGGCACAGCTGAGCGGGCTGTTCAGCGGCGCGCCGGTGATCCATATGGACGACTTTTTTCTGCCCTACGATCTGCGTACCCTGGAGCGGCTTGCCGCCCCCGGGGGTAATGTGCACCACGAACGCTTCGCCGAAGAGGTGATCGCCGGGCTGGAAGCGGGCGGGGGCTTTGCCTACCGCCGCTTTGACTGCGCCACCGGCAAACAGGAGGATCGCTTCTGCCCCCATGCCCCGCTGATCATCGTGGAGGGCAGCTACAGCCTGCACCCCGCTTTGCAGCCTGCATGGCAGCGGCTGGATGCCGTCACCGTTTTTCTGGAGGTGGAAGAGGGGGAGCAGCTGCGCCGCATCGCCCGCCGCGCCCCGGAAAAGCTGGATGCCTTTGTAAAACGTTGGATCCCCCTTGAAAAAAACTACTTTCAGGCGTATGATATCAGGGAGTGGGCGCAGCTGCGGCTGGTAAGCCCATCCCGGGAGGAACAGGTATGAAGATACTGGTTATCGACGGGCAGGGAGGCGGCGTGGGGCGCAGCATCGTAGCCGCGCTGAAGGCAGCCATGCCCCACATGCCCGTGCTGGCGCTGGGCACCAATGCGCAGGCCACCGCCGCCATGCTCAAGGCAGGGGCGGATCAGGGAGCCACCGGCGAAGGCGCCATCCGCTACCAGTGCAAAACCGCCGATGTGATCATGGGCGTTACAGGCATCCTCCATGCCAATGCCATGCTGGGGGAGATCACCCCCGGGATCGCGGCAGCCGTCAGCCTGAGCGAAGCCAAAAAGGTGCTGGTACCGCTGGATCGTTGCGGGCTGATCATTGCCGGTGTGGAAAAACAGCCGCTGGACAGCCTGATCCGCAAAGCGGTGGAGCTGGCAGCCGCCATGGTGCAGCCATAGCCGGTATACCGCCCCTCCCCAATACACAGCCTATCGGCAGGGCAAGCCCCTGCTTTACAGGATCATCAAGAAAGAAGGAACGTAACAATGAGCGAATGTACCCATGATTGCTCCACCTGCAGTGCCAACTGCGGCGAGCGTAAGCAGGAAAGCCTGCTTCAAAAGCCCCACGAGCTGAGCAAGATCAAAAAGGTTATCGGTGTTTGCAGCGGCAAGGGCGGCGTTGGCAAGAGCATGGTCACCGCGCTGCTGGCGGTTCTGGCACAGCGCCGCGGCATGAAGGTGGGCATTCTGGATGCCGACATCACCGGCCCCTCCATCCCCCGCGCTTTTGGTCTCAAGGATAAGGCCGCCGGCAGCGATCAGGGCATTTTCCCCGTGCGCTCCGCCTCCGGCATCGATGTCATGAGCCTGAACCTGCTTTTGGAAAACGAGAGCGATCCCGTTGTCTGGCGCGGCCCCGTGATCGCGGGCGCAGTGGGTCAGTTCTGGACCGATGTGATCTGGGGCGACAAGGATGTGCTGTTCATCGATATGCCTCCGGGAACCGGCGACGTAATGCTCACCGTGTTCCAGACCATCCCCGTGGATGGCGTGGTGCTGGTCTCCACTCCCCAGGAGCTGGTGGGCATGATCGTGGAAAAGGCCCTGAAGATGACCGGCCTGATGAACATTCCCGTTCTGGGTCTGGTGGAGAACATGAGCTACATCTCCTGCCCCGACTGCGGCAAGAAGTACGAGCTGTTCGGCAAGAGCCGCAAGGACGATATCGCAAAGCAGTACAACATTCCCCTCACCGCCGGTCTGCCCATCGACCCCAAGCTGGCGGGCAGCGTGGATAAGGGACTGCTGGAGCTGTTCGAGGGCGACTGGCTGGATCAGATCGCCGATGCCATTCAGGATCTGGAGCCCAAGGCTCACCTGTGAGCATGCTGAAACATCCCATCGATGTTGCCGCCAAGGTGGATCTGGCGCGCAGTCTGTACCTTTCGGGGTACAACTGCGCCCAGTCCGTCTTTGCGGCTTTTTCTGAAGAGATGGGCATTTCCCAAGAGACCGCCCTGCGCACGGCATCCGGCATGGGCGGTGGGATCGGCGGTCTGCGCATGACCTGCGGCGCGGTGAGCGCCATGGCCATGGTGCTGGGCAGCCTTCGGGGCTACAGCGACGCCGCCGATTTCGAGGGCAAGAAACGGCTGTATGCAGACATCCAGCGTCTGCATGAGCGGTTTGTTGCCGTGCACGAAACCTCCAACTGCCGGGAGCTGCTGCAGAAGAGCGGCATCGTCGCCAAGGCACAGCCCAGCGAGCGCACCCCGGAGTACTACCGCAAGCGTCCCTGCGCCCGGTATATCGAGCTGGGTGCGCAGCTGCTGGCGGAGGAACTGAATTCGGGATATGAAGGATAGTTTTCCACCCTTTTCACGAGAGGAGAACCACGCATGAAACTTGCATTCGTTGCCGATCTGCACGGCAACTGGCCCGCCACCTGCGCCCTGGAAAAGGATCTGGCGATCCAGAAACCCGACCGGATCATCTGTCTGGGCGATCTGGTGGGCAAAGGCCCCAGCAATGCCCAGACCTTCGACTGGGTCATGGCGCATTGCGACCTTGTGCTCGGCGGCAACTGGGATTTCGGCGTGGGGGAAAAGGCGTTTCCCAACGATCATTACTACTGGGAGCAGCTGGGCGAGGAGCGGCTGCGCATCCTGCGGTCGCTGCCCATCGAAAGCGAAATGATGCTTTCCGGTCGCCGGGTGCGGCTGATGCATGGTCGCCCGGTGATGGAAAAGCTGGTCACCGTGAAGGATCCCATCGATGTGATCCAGCCCTTTTTCAGCGATGCCGATGGCAAGCCCTACGATGTGGTGCTCTACGCCGATGCCCACCGGCAGGGCGTGCGCACGGTGAACCCGGGCATGTTCATCAACACGGGCAGCGTGGGCAACGGCATGGGCGTTACCTACTGCTGCTACGCCATCGTGGAGGCGGAGCCCGGCGACGCTCCCGCCCCCTTTGAGGTTCGTCTGCGCCAGCTGCCCTACGACCGGGAGCAGGCGGTTCGGGATGCCCAGGCAGCACCCCGGGTACCGATGATCGAAAGCTATATCAAGGAGATCCGCACCGGGGTGTACAGCCGGTAAGGGGTATGGATCGGGGCGCTGCCCCTGCCCCTGCCAAGGGCGCTGCCCTTGGGATCCCGCATAAGGGGCAATGCCCCTTATGAATCCCGGTTTTGCGGCTGCTTTGCAGCCGCAAGGGGGATCATGTGATGTTAACAGGCAGACAGGGCAGGCATAGCCTATCACACACCGCAAGCCATTCCAAAAGGAGCATGAAAATGTCGTTTCAGATCGTTTCCCTTATAGAACAGCCCGATATGATCCAGCCTATGGCGCAGTGGTTCCATGAAAAATGGGGCGCGCCCAGAGAGGTCTATCTGGAAAGCATGGAAGAATGCCTTTCCGGAGGCGGGGCGTATCCCCAATGGTACACCGCTGTGGAGGATGGGCGCATCCTTGGCGGGCTGGGCGTGATTGAGAACGATTTCCACGACCGCAAGGATCTGGCCCCCAACATCTGCGCCGTCTTTACCGAGCCGGACTGCCGGGGGCGGGGCATTGCAGGTGCGCTGCTGGGCTTTGCCTGCGACGACATGCACCGCCGGGGCATCGATACCCTCTACCTGCTCACCGACCACGATTCCTTCTACGAGCGTTACGGCTGGCAGTACCTGTGCATGGCGCAGGGCGATTGGGACGATGCCCCCAGCCGTGTCTACATCCACCGCGCAGGGGAGTGATCCCTGCCTGCAAGGAGGCCGCCTTATGAACCAACGCATCCTTACCCCCTATCAGCTGCATACGGGCAGGCTGGCAAAGCCGCTGCGGTTCCTCATCGTCAGCGACCTGCACGACGAACCCTTCGACGATCTGCTGCCCCTTTTGCAGGATGTGGACGGGGTGCTGGTGCCGGGGGATATCAGCAACCGTTACCGCCGGACCTTTGACCGGGGGCTGCAATTTCTCCGGGAATGCGCCGCTGTCCGCCCCACGTTTTTTTCGCCGGGGAACCACGAGATCCGTCAGAAGCGGTACGAAGAGCTGATGGAGCTTGCCCGGGAGACCGGGGCAGAGGTGCTGGTGAACCGGTATGTGCCCTTTCACGACCTGTGGATCGGCGGCTGGTACGATCCCAAAAAGGTGGAGGAGCCGGATATGATGGCGGCTTTTGAAGCACAGCAGGGGGTCAAGCTGCTTCTGTGCCACAAGCCGGAGTTTTACCGCAAATACCTGCGGGGCTGCAAGGTGGATCTGACCATTGCCGGGCATGCCCACGGCGGGCAGATCCGCATCGGGCAGCAGGGCATCTATGCCCCCGGGCAGTACCTGTTTCCCCGGCTGACCAAGGGCTGGGCGTTCGACGGGCGGCTGCTCATCTCTGCCGGGGCGGGCAACCCCTGCCGCATGCCCCGCTGGAACAACCCCTGCGAGGTGTTGCTCCTGACCGTGGACTGATTTCTGCCCCATAACCGACACAAAGGAGATTTTGCCATGAGCGATATCCGTACCATCGAGGCGGCTTTGATCGCCGATACCGTGCGGGAATTGTGCATCAAGGCCTGCACCCGGCTGCCCGGCAGCGTTTGCGCCCTGCTGGATGCCGCCCGTGCCGACGAGCCCTTTCCCCCCGCACAGGAAACGCTGGATCTGATCATCCGCAACGCCGGCATCGCCGCCGATACCAACGTGCCCATCTGTCAGGATACGGGCATGGCGGTGGTCTATGCCGATGTGGGGCAGGATGTGCATATCGTGGGCGGGCTGTTGGAGGATGCCGTCAACGAAGGCGTTGCCCGGGGCTATACCGACGGGTATCTGCGCAAATCCATCGTCCGCGACCCCATCCGCCGGGGCAACACCGGCGACAATACCCCCGCCGTGCTCCACACCCGCCTTGTGCCGGGCGACCGGATCAGACTGACGGTGTCCCCCAAGGGCTTCGGCAGCGAAAACATGAGCAAGGTATGCATGCTCACCCCTGCCGACGGTCTGGAGGGCGTAAAGCGTTTCGTAAAGCAGACGGTGCTCACCGCCGGGGCGAACCCCTGCCCGCCCATGATGCTGGGCATCGGCATCGGCGGCACCTTTGAGAAGGTGGCCCAGCTTGCCAAGGAGGCGCTGGTGGAGCTGCGGGAAGGCCCCCACCCCGACCCGTACTACGATGCGCTGGAAAACGAGCTGCTCCGGGAGATCAACGCGCTGGGCATCGGGCCCCAGGGCTTCGGCGGCAGAACCACCGCCCTCAGCGTGCGTATCAAGACCTATCCCACCCACATCGCCGGGCTGCCCGTAGCCGTCAATGTAGGCTGCCATGTGACCCGTCATGCGGAAGCGGTTCTGTGACCGCTCTCTGCTGTATGAAATTTTTGAAGGACAGGTGAAACGAATGCAGAACAGAAAGATCCTGAAACGGCTTGCCGCCGTGCTGGCGCTGCTGCTGGTGTGCGCCTTTGCTTTTGCCCTCGCACAGGAGCAGGAAGAGTACCGCACGCTGGAGATCGGCTGCCGGGGCGAGGATGTGACCCGCCTCAAAAAGGCCATGTACTGGCTGGGCTACTTTACCAGCGACAAGGTATCCGATGAATACAACGATGTTACCGCCCGCCGGGTGATCCTGTTCCAGCAGAACAACGGGCTGGAGGAAACGGGCATTGCCACCCCGGAAATGCAGCAGCTGCTGTACTCCGGTACGGCCATCGGCACCGATACCGCCCCCACGCCCTCGCCCGTGCCCACCCCCGCCCCCACCCCGGTCTGCCCCGCCGTTACCCCCGGCGACCTGCCGCAGCTGGATGAGAGCGGCTTCCTGCCCGCAGACAGCCCGACCGAGGAATATGTCTATGCAAACGAAGAGGATGGGCAATGGATCTACATTTCCAAGGATCTGTCCATCACCATCCGCCGTTACTGGGACAAGCTGAACAAGAACATGTGGTTTGAGGGCGACATCCGCTGCAGCCCGGAGGAGCCCCTCAAAACCTATGTGCGGCTGAACAGCAAGGGTCGTGTGGCGACCGGTATTGCCCCAGTGAAGATCGCGCAGGAAGCCGGTGTGGTGCTTGCGCTGTCCGACGACCATTTCGGCACCCGTGTGCATGGCGGCACCGAGGTGGTGGGCACCATCGTGCGCAACGGGAAGATCTTTTCCGACAAGACCTATTCCGCCAACAGGAAGAGTTTTCCCAATCTGGAGACCCTTGCCGTCTTTGGGGACGGCAGCATGGATGTCTACGAAAGCAATGCCTATACCGCTCAGGAGTATGTGGATATGGGCGCGGTCAACGTTTTCGCCTTCGGCCCCATTCTGGTGCGGGACGGCGTGGCGGATGCCCGCCTCACCAAGGATTACTACTACTTCCGGGAGCCCCGCATGGCGCTGGGCATGGTGGAGCCCTACCACTATGTGCTGCTGGCGGTGAACGGTCGGGAGGACAAGTACCGCGGCGTGACCATGGACTGGCTGGCTGACAAGCTGGTGGAGATGGGCGCGGTGAATGCCATCAATCTGGACGGCGGCGGCACCTGCAGCGTGGTCTTCATGGGCGAAAGGATCAACCACACCGGCTCCAGCCCCCGTTATCTGCACTCCGTTATCGGCTTTGGCACCATGGAGCAGGCAGAGGAATAAACAGGACAAGCGAAAAAGCTGCGGAAAGCAGCATGGGAGCATATGTAAGAAGGGCATCCGGCATATTCGCCGGATGCCCTTCAGACTGTCAAAGAAGTCCCAGAGGTATGGTCGGGCCGCAGCCCTCCGATTGTCAATCCGAAACCAGCGGCGTGCATTGCGGCCAAAAGCCGACCTGTGGTCGGCTTTTGGCTTCGGCACTGCGGGAGCGCTATCGCGCTGTCCTCACGCCTCGGTTCACTGCGTTCACCCTTCCGGTGGTTTCGGAACCCTTGCGTAGCAAGGGGTTCCTATCGCCGTTTGCCGCCCGGGGAGCCGTAGGCTCCTAGGC
>JAFXBE010000060.1 GCA_017516765.1 Clostridia bacterium
ACGTTCATTTCTATAATTTTGAGCGTATTTCGCTCAAAAACGGCCTTACTCCTATTGAAATCAGGAGCAAGGCCGCGTAAACTGTTCTTATTCTACTTCAGGTCTTTTCTTTTTTCTGTCTGACAATTGGGATACTGTCCATTCCGCGCATACGCCGGGCGTTTCTCTCCGTGGGAGGAGAGCTTTACCCCTTCCGGAGCTTCAGCCCCTTCTCAAGCAAAAAGGCAACACAATCCGTCCAGGTGCCTTTGGTGAATTTCTCCTTTTCGCAAAGGATGGACTGGCGGGCTTTGCTGCGCAGAAGCAGCAGGTTTTTGGTAACGATCACCTGCTGCAGGTTGTCGTAGGCAAAGGGGTGGGCGTTGCCGTCGGTATCGATCAGGGTGATCTCCTCCTCCGCAAAAAGCGTGCGGGATACGGCGGGCTTGTCGCCATGGAGCTCCCGGGAGCGCGCCAGAATGGTCTTTGCATCCCGCTTGTAGCGGTACAGAAGCAAGGCTGGGAAGATCACCAGCGCCAATATCAGCTGGAGGAGCTGCTGCCTGTACCAGCCGTAGCAGACGATCTCATATAGCGTTAAACCCAGAAGGACAAGCATTGCCAGCGCAGGTATCAGAATATAAGCGGTGTGGAAATGAAAATACCGGGAAAACTCCTGCACAGTTTCTTTCGTGGTCTCAAAGCTGCATTCAAACCTTGTCTCCATGGGCATGCCTCCTGTTGCGGTATCGGTATACGGCGGTTTGTCGTTCCTATTGTAGCACGGTACGGTATATGGTTCAACCCGGCAGCCTGCGGGCCTACGAACGTGAAAAGTACAGGTTTTTGCCGACCGTGATCGCTTGAAAGCCTTGCGGTACAACGCTTCTGTACCATCCGTAAAATTTCTTTCAAAAAATCTGAAAAAAGCTGTTTCACCCATGCAGGGTGTGGGTATCACTATGTCAGGAGGCAGGAAGAACAAAGCCTCCCGCATAAGAAAGCAAGAAACAACGAATCATAAACAGGAGGACGATCATCTATGAAGTGGGTTTGCAAAGTTTGCGGTTATGTACACGAAGGTCCCGAGGCTCCCGAGAAGTGCCCCCAGTGCAAGGCTCCCGCCAGCCGTTTCACCGCCATGGGCGCAGGCCGTACCTGGGCTGCCGAGCATGTGGTTGGCGTAGCTGCCGACGCTCCCGAAGATATCAAGCAGATGCTGCGTGAAAACTTCATGGGCGAGTGCACCGAAGTAGGCATGTATCTGGCCATGGCACGGGTCGCCCACCGCGAGGGCTACCCCGAGATCGGTCTCTACTGGGAAAAGGCTGCCCTTGAGGAAGCCGAGCATGCCTCCAAGTTTGCCGAGCTGCTGGGCGAAGTGGTCACCGACAGCACCAAGAAGAACCTGGAGATGCGCGTGGAAGCCGAGAACGGCGCCACCCAGGGCAAGTTCGACCTGGCAAAGCAGGCCAAGCAGCTGAATCTGGACGCCATCCACGACACCGTGCACGAAATGGCCCGCGACGAAGCCCGCCACGGCAAGGCTTTCGAAGGCCTGCTGAAGCGTTACTTCGGCTGATATGATCTCCGGCTTACCGTTAACGATCTGAAAGAATATCAAGGAGGAAACTACCATGAAGTTTGAATGTCCCTGCGGCTACATCTATGACCCCGAGCTTGGCGATCCCGATAGCGGCATCGCTCCCGGCACTGCCTGGGAAGATATCCCCGAAGATTGGGTATGCCCCGTCTGCGGTCTTGGCAAGGATGCCTTTGTGGAGGCGTAACAGCCTGCACCATAACCTGTAAAGAAAACCGGAAGCTCCCCTTCGCCACCGGCTGGCGAAGGGGAGCTTTTTGTGCAGCGCAAACGAAAACGCCCCGCCGCCGGAACCAATCCGGCAGCGGGGCGCAGCGGATATACAGCTTACAGTCTGCACTCCAGCTTGGCAAGCTCATCCACAACGTAGTTGTAAACGAAATCCACAGCTTCTTCCACGGGCTTGCGCTCCTGCATGCTCTTGTCGCGGGTGGAGACCTCGATGGTGCCGCCCTTGAGACCCTTGGGGCTTACAATCATGCGTACGGGCACGCCCAGCAGGTCGGCATCGGCAAACATAACGCCAGCGCTTACGGGGCGGTCGTCCCAGATGACCTCGATGCCCTTGGCAGTCAGCTCATCATAGATCTTCTGGCTCATCTCGGCCACCTCTTCGTTGTCGGGGCGCATGGAGCACAGATGCACATGCCAGGGAGCAATGGAGATGGGCCAGATGGGGCCGTAATCATCCCGGTGCGCTTCACACACAGAGGCAGCCAGACGGCCCACGCCGATGCCGTAGCAGCCCATGATGGGGTTCTTCATGCTGCCGTCCGCATCCACATAGGTCATGCCCATGCTCTCGGTATACTTGGTGCCCAGCTGGAAGATGTTGCCCACCTCGATGCCGCGGGAGGTGTACACAGAGGGCTTGCCGCAAACGGGGCAGATGCCGCCGTCGTAGGCCTTGGCTACGTCCACATACTCCACCTCGCCGATATCCCGGGCGATGTTGAGACCGGTCAGGTGAGCATCGGCTTCGTTGGCGCCGCATACCAGCGCATTGATGCCCTTGAGGGAAGCGTCGAAGACCACCTTCACCTCGCCGGAGATGCCCTTGGGGCCGATGAAACCGGCGGTGAGGGGGCTGCCTTCGGTCAGCTCGGCGGGATGGATCTCGGCCTTGATGTAGTTGCGCAGCTTGGTCTCGTTAATGTCCAGATCGCCGCGCAGGAAGGTCACCACATACTTGTCGGTCAGGTTCTCCTGATAAACGACTGCCTTGCAGGTCCGGTCGGCACGCACGTTCAGGAAGGCGCACAGATCCTCGATGGTCTTCACGCCGGGGGTGGAGACCTTGGTCAGTTCGGCGATCTCGCCTGCTTCATTGGTCACGATGCAGGGGGCGGCCTCCATGTTGGCACGGTAGTCGCAGTCGTGGCACAGCACGATGGTGTCCTCGCCTACGGCGGTCAGCAGCATGTATTCGTGGGATACCTTGCCGCCCATCATGCCGCTGTCGCTGGCAACAGCCACCACCTCGGGCACACCGGCGCGGGCAAAGATGCGGTTGTAGGCATCGTAGCATACCTGATAGTACTGCTCCAGATCCTCCTGAGAGGTGTGGAAGGAGTAGGCATCCTTCATGGTGAATTCGCGCACACGGATCAGACCGCCGCGGCAGCGGGGCTCGTCGCGGAACTTGGTCTGGATCTGGTAGATCATGAAAGGATACTGGGTGTAGCTGTCGGCGATGTCGCGCACGAAGTGTACGGAAGCTTCCTCGTGGGTCATGCCCAGCACCATGTCTGCGCCGGAGCGATCCTTGAAGCGCAGCAGCTCGGAGCCGATGGAATCGAACCGGCCGCTCTCCTGCCACAGGGTGGCGGGCATGGCGACGGGGAACAGCAGCTCCTGGCCGTCGATGCGGTTCATCTCTTCACGGATGATCTTTTCGATCTTGGCGGTAATGCGCTTGGTGATGGGGAACAGGGTGAAGATGCCGTTGCCCACGGGCTTGATGTAGCCGCCGCGCATCATCAGCGCCTGCGAGGCGATCTGGCAATCGGCGGGGGTTTCCTTGTAACGCTTGGAGACCAGATTCTTCAGTTTCATTGCGTCATTTCTCCTTTATTTGGTGCTGTTGAGGGGCGGCAGACCGCCTTCCTCCGGTGCGGGACAGGCGCTTTTTGCAAACAAAAAGCTCCGCCCCCGGGCTTGCAGGGGCGAAGCGTTGCTTCGCGGTACCACCTTGCTTCGGCGCAGTATGCGCCCTCGTCTGCTCTGTAACGGGAGCGCCCGGCGAACTTTCATCCGCGTACTCGGGAGCGGGGGCATCCTTTGCCGGACGCATGCCTTGCAGCCTTGGGCATGCTCTCTGGGGTCGGCGGCGGGGGAGCGTTCTCCTTCTTGGTACGCATACCATTGTAATGGGTAAACGCAAAAGGTGCAAGCACATTTTTTGTTTGTTTTTCCGTTTTTGCATTTTTTCGGCGGTGGAGGCGGGCAAAACAGAAAAATGCGTCTTTCCCGTTGGGAAAGACGCATTTCGGTTCTTTGCGGTCAGCCCTGCTTTCCATTCAGCATGGGGCGAGCCACCTTGCGGTTGAAGAACTCGATCACAGGCCCCATAAAGAAGGCGGTAATGATGGTGCCCACACCGGCAATGGTGGGTACCAGTCCCCAGGTGCCGCCTGCCAGCAGGAACAGCGCAACGCCCAGCACCACGCATACCACATCGGTCAGGATGCGGCAGTACTGGAACTGCATGATTTTCCACTTCCGGCTCATCACGATGGCTACCGCATCGTAGGTGGAAACACCCAGATCGGCGGTCATGTACAGAGCGGAGCCGAAGCAGATCACCAGAATGCCCACCGCCAGGCAGATGGCGCGCACCACCATGGAGGGGTTCACGATCACGGTCTGGAGCAGGTTGTAGGTAAAATTGATAATGTAGCCCAGCAGGAACAGATTGATGAACGTGGCAATGCCGATGTTGTGGCGATCCACGATCAGGCTGAAGGTGAGCAGCAGCAGGTTCACGATCACGTACAGGGTGCCGAAGTCGATGGGGATCAGCTTGTCCAGACCTGCCATCAGGGTCTGGAAGGGGTCTACGCCAAGGGCAGCGATCTTGAATACGCCCACGCTGATGGCACAGATGATCACGCCGCAGAGGGACATCAGTATACGCTTTGTTTTGATATTCATGGCTTCTGTCTCCGTTATTTCTGTTGTCGTGTGGGGTCTGCTTTTTCAGGCCCGGGACAGTATAGCAGTTGTGCCTGGGGAAAGCAATACAAAAGGATCGGTCACAATCGTTATTTGTTTGCTTACAGCCCGAAGGCTTCCCGGATGCGCTCTGCTGCTTCTTCGGGCGACAGATCCGTATTGTCGATGCGCAGGTAGTGCTCCTTGTTTACCTCGCCCGGCAGGGAATTGAGCCGGTATTTGCTTTCCAGCCTGCGGAACAGGGCTTCCGATTTGACCACATCCCGCTTGGTGGGCTTGTTGAGCAGCCGGTTTTCGGTCTTGTTGCGCTCGATGCGCAGGTCGTAGTCGGCGCAAAGCTCCACGAAGTATACCTCCGCACCGTGGCTGCGGAACAGATCCTCCACATGCTGAATGTAGTCCCAATCCTCTTGCTGGTCAAAAGCCCACATGTAGGTAAAGATCATGCCGTATTCGCCGCTTGCGGCATAGGCCTTGAAGATCTCCTCCCGGAAGAGATTGGTCAGGCGGCTGCGCTCTTCGGGCATGTTTTCAAACAGCCCGGATACCACGTCGATGGTCATGTGGTTGTGGAAGAGCCGAAGCCCGGTCTGCCGGGCAAGGACCTGGCCTACCGTCATTTTGCCAACGGCATGGGGGCCGAAGATGATGACCAGCTTCACAGACAACACTCCTTTCCGCTTTGCAGGTGGCGGCGCATCCAGCCGGTAACACCTTCGGGCAGCAGGGCACACATGGGCGTGCCGTCGGCAAAAAGCAGATCGTTCTGCACCGCATTGTTGATGCAGTGCTGCCCCATCTGGATGCCGCTCAGGTTGGAGGCCACGCTGCCGTCCCGGTTCATGACCAGCTCCGGCAGGTACAGGGTCAGGTCGGGCATAGCTTGGTAGCGGGGCAGATGAGGCTCCACCGTCCACGCAAAGGGCACCAGCTCGTCGTTTCTGCCGTGGCACAGCAGCATGGGCAGCCCCTGCGCCGCCAGCTTTTCCACCGGTGCATCCGGCGGCAGGTAGGCGGGGGCCATCAGCAGGGCGGCATCGAAAAGCTCCGGTGCGGCTGCCAGCAGTGTCCATGCGGCATATCCACCGGCAGAGGTCCCGGCCAGCAGGGTCTTGCCCGGGCAGGCGAAGCCGCTGCGCACTTCTTTGAGCAAAGCCAGCAGTGTGGCGGTGTAGACAGATTCCGTCCCCAGCAGCGATGCCAGTCGGGAATTGCCCATGCTCTGTGCCAGCTTGCGCAGGGCAGGGGAATAGCCGCTCAGATCGGGTGAGCCTTTCGGCGTCATCCATGTGTTCCGGGAGGAACCGTCTTCGCCCCGGTATTCGTTGGCGATGGGGCAGACGATGTATGCGCCGCCCAGCTTTTGCTGGTAGTCCGGCGAAGCGAACAGCTCCATACCGCTGTAGTTGACCGCCAGCTTGCCCGCCAGCGCATTGCCTGCCCCGTGCAGGGCAAACAGCACCGGGTAGGGTCGGTCTGCGGGCATGCCGTGGCGGGTGGGGTCGTAGACATAATAAGTCAGATCGCCCACCGACGGATCGATGGCGGGAAAAGTACGCTCCTCAAACAGATCCAGATATTCTCCCACAGGGTAGCCGGGATCGCTGCCGATGGTCATACCGGGCTCCAGCCGGTCTGCCCAGGGGTAGAGCTTGGGGTCAGGCTTCATGAAAAAAACGCCTCCTTGCAGGCTTGTATACGGGAATGCGCCGGGGAGGCAAAGCCCCGGCGCATGCAGGATCCAACTGTTTGGGATGGCATCAGCCGCCCAGCTTGGGCAGCTTTGCCATCATGGCTTCGTACTGTTCGATCACCGCATCGCACCATGCATCAAATTCGGGATCGGGGGTCTGGCATTCGGGGTGGCTGTAGATGTAATCCACCACTTCCCGTGCGCCCTGATCAAAACGGGTGGTGGCGCAGAATTCCGGCACCAGCCGCTTGATCTTGGTGTTGTCGAACAAAACAGTATTGCTCTTGTCGCCGATCAGCGCGCCTTCCCAGTCCGGCCCCAGCTTGGCAAGGGTCTCGCTGGCAATATGCACCAGCTTGGGAGCGCAGCCCACCGCGCGGCCTACGCACTCGTGGATCTGGTTCCACGTCAGCTTTTCGTCGCTGGTGATGTGCACCGCCTCACCGATGGCGTGGATGTTGCCCATCAGCCCGCAGAAGGCCACGGCGAAATCCCGGGCGTGGGTCACCGTCCAGAGAGTAAGGCCATCGCCGGGTACGATCACCTTGCGCCCGGTGCGGATGCGCTCCACCACCGCAAAGCTGCCCTTCTGCCCGTGCAGACCGATGGGCATGCTGCGCTCGTTATAGGTGTGGCTGGGGCGCACGATGGTCACCGGGAAGCCGTCCTTGCGGTAGGCATCCATCAGCAGCCCTTCGATGATGGTCTTGTTGCGGCTGTAGCCCCAGAAGGGATTGTGCAGGGGCGTGCTTTCGGTAATGTAAGGGCTGGAAAGGGGCTTCTGGTATGCAGATGCGGAGCTGATGAAGATGTACTGCGCCGTGCGCTCCCGGAAGAGGCGGATGTCCCGCTGTGCCTGCTCGGGGGTAAAAACGATAAAGTCAGCGATTACGTCGAAACGTTCGTCGCCCAGCAGGGCGTTTACGGCTGCCTCGTCGTTCACGTCCACCTTGATCACCCGCGCGCCTTCGGGCACGAATGCGCCGGTGTTGCCACGGTTGAGCAGCGTAAGCTCCCAGCCCAGCTTGATGAGCCGTTTGCTGATCTCGGTAGAGATGGTGCCGGTGCCGCCGATCAATAATGCTTTCATAGAATTTTCCTCCTGTTGTGTAAGCCCGCAGCTTACATTCTCTTCTACAGGCAGCATACCACAGCCGGTGGGCGGGCGCAATACGCACCTGTTGCGAAACAGGTGCTATTTATCCTTGCACCTGTGGCGGGATTGCATCTTCAAACGGCGCATCGGCTTGCTTTTTTGCCCGCTGTAGCGTATACTGCAAGCAGCATACCAAAGGAGGCGAGCCACCATGACCGGCTGCGATATGATCGCCAACCTGACCAGACTGCCCCGGGAGCAGGAATACGAATCTTTCCGGATCAAGCGGGTCTTTGTGGGCGAGAAGCCCCGTGTGCTTGCCTTTATCCGGGAAAACTTCAGCGAAGGCTGGGTAAACGAAGCGGAATGCGCTCTTTTGCAGCACAAGTGCTTCGTTGCCGTAAAGGATGGCAGGATCCTCGGCTTTGCCTGCTACGATGCCACCGCCAAGGGGTATTTCGGCCCCATCGGCGTTCTGGAGGAGACCCGGGGGCAGGGCGTGGGCACCGCGCTTCTGCTGCGTACCCTTACCTGCATGAGGGAAGAGGGCTACGGCTATGCCATCATCGGCTGGGTGGACGATGCGGAGCAGTTCTACCGCAAGACCGTAAATGCCGAATGGATCCCCGGCGGCGAGCCGGAAAACACCGTCTACAGCAATCTGATCGATCTTTGATCGCGAAAGGAGCACAACGATATGAAACTGGCAGAAGCATTGCAGGAGCGCGCAGACCTGAACCACCGTCTGGAAATGCTGCGTAACCGCCTCAGCCTGAACGCCACCATGCAGGAGGGCGAGAAGCCTGCTGAGGATCCTCAGAAGCTGCTGGCAGAGCAGGACAGCTGCCTTGCCCGTATGGAAGAGTTGATGGCGCAGATCAACCTGACCAACAGCCGTACCATGGCAGAGGGCAAGACCCTCACCCAGTGGATCGCCCGGCGGGATGTACTCAAGCTGCGCATCCAGTCTCTGGGGCAGATGGCAGACTGCGCCAGCCGCATCGCCCAGCGGGCTACCCGGGGCGAGATCAAGATCCTGCCCACGGTGGATGTACCCACCCTGCAAAAGCAGCTGGACGACGCCAGCGCAGAGCTACGCCGGGTGGATAACCTGATCCAGCAGCAGAACTGGCTTACAGAGCTTTGATTTTTTGTCGGTAGCCTGCGGGGCGAATGCGATCTCTGCGGCCTGAGAAAGAATGAGACCGCACTCAGTGGCGCGCCCGGGAGGGGGCGCGGGGTTCGAATCCCCACATGATCGTTACCCTCCGACAGCGCACACACGCACAAACAGCATGCATCCTTATCACCATGCATTGACCGCAGGCGAGGGTGGGCAAGGGGACAGAAACAAACAGCACGGTATACCGTGGTGATGCACACCTGTATACCGTGTTTTTTTCTGTAAAAATGTTGTGTACGATCCGCTGTTTTTCGGCGGGAAAACGATTGCCTGAACCCTTCCCGGCACTTTTGCGAGGGCTTTGTCGCAGGGCGCGAAACCTTGCATTTCCTGCGGTTAGGGTCTATAATGAACCGTCGGTCTTCAGCACTCCCGCACTTTGGCAGAGCTGCGCAGCGGCCGGCAAGAACGAAACAGAACAAAGGAGCAGAAAATCGATGAAACGCACTCTCTTCACCCGCCTTACGGCGCTTGTGCTGGTTACCCTGCTGGCAATTTCTTTCCTCGTACCCGCCATGGCAGAAAACACCATCACCGTCTATGCCGCCGATTACCCCCTCACCAAGGATGGCCACTACCAGACCATGGAAGAGGTTGCTGTATATCTGACGGTATTTGGCAAGCTGCCCGGCAACTACATCCGCAAGAATGCGGCAGAACAGCTGGGCTGGCAGAACCGCGAAGGCAATCTGGACGAGGTTGCCCCCGGCTGCTCCATCGGCGGCGACCGCTTCGGCAACTACGAAGGTCAGCTGCCCGATAAGAACAACCGCAAGTGGACGGAGTGCGATATCGACTACGATCCCGACTACGGCTACCGCGGCTCCAAGCGCATCGTGTTCTCCAACGATGGTCTTATCTACTACACCGACGACCATTACGAGACTTTCTCTCTGGTCGAGGTGGTTATGGAGAAGGAAAACACCAAGGAGAATGCCAAAGAAGAAACCAAGGACACCAACAAGGAAACCGAGAAGATCGATGTGGATGCGCTGATCCAGAATGTGCTGGACAACTACCTGCTGGTGGCAGAGAACGAAGAACTGGACGAGTACGGCGAGTATACCGATGCTGCTCAGGTGGCCTACTACCTCTACATTATGGAGCAGCTGCCCCTGAACTACCTTACCCTGGAAGAAGCCAAAGAGCTGGGCTTTACCAACAAGAAGGATAACCTGGGCGAGATCATGCCCGGCTGCGCCATCGGCGGCGATGTGTTCGAAAATCGCGAAAAGCTGCTGCCCGAAGCCGAAGGCCGCGAGTGGTACCAGTGCGATGTGAACACCGTGGAGGGCAAGCGCGGCAACGAGCGTCTGGTCTACTCCAACGACGGTCTCATCTACTACACCCCCGACCAGTTTGCCACCTTTGCCGAACTGATCTACGAATAAGGAGGATGCCCCCATGCGCGAAATTACGCTGGATCTGACCTCTTTCGAGGAAAAGATCTCCCTGCACCGCTATCTGAAGGAGACCCTCGGCTTTCCCTTCTATTACGGCGCCAATCTGGATGCCCTCTACGATGAACTGACCAGCGAGACCAGCGACCTGAGCGTGACCGTCCTCCTGCCCGAAGAGCCCAGGGGCAAGATGGTGGAATACCTGCCCCGTCTGTGCATCGTCTTCGAGGATGCCGCCCGGGAGAACTACCACCTGAAGGTGCAGTTCGCACAGGCACAGGCGTAAACCGGTGCTGACCGTTCGGGAAAGATCGGTGCAGATTGCATAATGCAGTATGGATAACCCAGGGGCATGCCCCTTCATCTGCAGCAGACCATACAGATTCGTATGGTCTGCTGCTTTTGTATGCCACAGCATGGGCGTTTGGAAAAAAACCGGATATCTGCAAGAAAATACTGTCTGTATCCGTTAGGATAGGCACAGGGAGAAATCCGATTCTGTAAAGGAGGAACACCCCATGCGCAAGAAGTTCTTTTTCGGCATGCTGCTGTTACTGGTTCTGTGCATTGTTGCAACAGCTGCGGCAGAAGACCGTACTGCTGCTGTCGGCAGCAGTACCTATACCGGGCTGGTGTATTCCGATCTTCCGGAGCTGACCCTAACGGTTACGGACACGGGAGAAAAAACAGATGCCCCCATCGGCAGAAACATTCTGCAAGTAAAGTTGGAAATGCGGGATGGCAGCCTGTGCCAGAGCCTTACATGGGAATCCCGGGAAAGCCCTGCCTTTGAGCGCATTGTTCCTTTTGCCCGCCTGACGGATCTGAATTTTGACGGCTATAACGATCTTTTGCTGCTTGTGGCGCAGGGCGCACAGAACGTGTATTATGCTTTTTCCCTGTGGGATGTGGAGGAGAAGCATTTCCGCCCTGTCCATCGGGATTGCGTATGGCTTCGGGAGGAAGCCCGCTTCTCTGATGAAGCCGTGCAGATCGAGCTGTGCAACCCGGAATTGTTCCCCGAACAGCAGATGCTGCTGTCTGCCGATCCGGACGGGTTCTATTACACAAGAGAGATCTTCTATATGTTTGACGGCACCTACCATTTGGCGCCTAAATACATCTGGGATGTCTATCCCGCGGGCGACGGCATGATCGGCGAAATCATGATGGAGTCCATGACTCAGCTTCGATTCCTCTGGGATGAGCAGTACCCGGAAGAATGGTATTACGGTCAGGACGGCATGGGGGCATCGGGCGAACGGAGAAAAGCTGCGCACCAAGCAGCGCTCGGCGGCTCTGCCCAAAAAAGAATGCGGGTCGCCAATGTGGATTGGGTCAACTTGCGCAAGCAGGATCGCAAGGATTCCCCGTCACTGGCGAAGATCAATAATGGGGAAAATGTGACGGTTCTTGTGGATGCCTGCGGTTCGGAAAACGGCTGGGTGCGTGTGTTGTACAGTTTGGATGAGCATCACACACTTACCCAGGATGAATACGATACCGGGCGCACCACACTGACCGGCTATATCTGGCACAGCTTTCTGGAGCCGGTGCAGTAATCTGTCGGGAGGATCATGATGAAACGTCTGTGTGTTTTTTGGCTGCTTGCAAGCCTTGCCGTTATGTGCACATGCGCTTTGGCAGAGGAAACGGAACCCTTTCTGACACCGCTGGACGGAATCTGTTTTCCGGCAGGGGAAAAATACCCTGTGTATTTTGGTCCGGGATATGGTTATGATCGTATGGCCGAAGGAAAGGCTTCTGTCAGTACAAACGGATGGATCCGTGTATACGGGGAAGAAACGGGGACTGTACTGGATCATCATGGTTCTCCGGGCGCATCCGTACTCATTGAATACGAGATCAGTGAGGGAAGGCATCGCTTCGGATGGGTGGCATCAGCCGACTTGCCCGATTCGGTTTCTGTGTGGCAGCCGCTGCCCTGGCAATGGGGATATGCGCACACCAACCGGACCACTTCCGTGACGGATGATCCCTTTTGCAGCCAGACCGGCGTGGCGACCCTTCCTGCCGGAACCGATGTACAGGTGCTGCTTGCGTTCGGAGACTGGACATACATCGATGCGCCGCCGATTCGCGGGTTTGTGCCTTCGTCTGCGCTGACGGAGGACGAGATCCCTTATCGGGATGATCCTGATCTGGTGCAGGTGGTTGGGTATTTTGAAAACACGGGCATCAAAGGGCAACTGTCCGGTCTGCATCACAGCCCCTTTGGTCAAAGATATGTTACCTTTACGCTTGAAAACGGCGGAACCGCAGAATATTTCCTCATGGGGAGCGGATTTTCCCTCTATGAAATGAATTGGGATTTTGAGGACATCTGCGATGATGACCTGGCATTGTTTCTGGATTACTATCTGGGCTTGCTGGTGGATGTGCAGAACAACCGCTCTCCGCAGGAGCACCTTCGTGTGGGATATAACGGCGAGCTTGGTCAAAACAATATCGATGCAGTCATCAGCAACGGAACGTTTGCGCTGGAATCCAAGGGTGAGCAATGGCTGCGGGTTCTGCTGGCGCAGCTGGCTGCACATGATGGGAACGATCAATTGAACGGTTTCCGGGCTGTTGCCGCATCCCGAATGCTGGGCAAACTGGATGCAACGCCGGTTGATCCTTCGGCGGGCTGCGCCTGGTACGATGCGCTGACGCTTGCCAGTCAGGACGATCTGCCCACTGCGGATGCTGCCATATATGAAGAAAACCCGACGTATCGCGCGGCGACACAAGCCCTGATCGCTCATTTTGAAGAGGAGCGCGCGGGCTGGGGCGGTCGCAGGGATGTGGACAGCACAAAGACTTGCGTGATCGTTACGCTGGATGTCCAAAAAGTACGTGAAACGGACGATCAGCTGATCCTCTGGGCTTCGGTGGCTGAAAACGAATATGCTCTGTACGATGGAAGCAGGTACCAGAATATCAGCGGTTCATGGATCCCTTCCCGCATTACCATGGAGAAGGGCAGCAACGGGCAGTGGACGCTTGCCGAGCTGCTTCAGGCTGACGATGGTACGCTGTATGAGCCCAGCATCATTGATTTCTGTGATGGGAACAAGAGCCTTGCAAGAAAACTGATGGCGGGCGGCGGCGGGAAATCCTGTGAGGAATGTTTCCTCCTGTACTTGCAAACGAATGGCTATACCGGACCGTTTGAGGTTATTCCCTATTGAAACGGCATTTCTCCGGTGGGGAACTGTCATCGGGTTTGCCTGAGACTGGCACTTTATATAAACGCGGGCATCCCAGCCGGATGCCCGCGTTTTCGGTTCCTTTTTCTTATTTCCCCACGCAAAACCGGGAAAAAATATCGTCCAGCAGCTTTTCATCCACGCTTTCGCCGGTGATGCGCCCCAGCAGGTACAGCGCCTCATGCAGATCCACGGCGGCAAAATCGGTGGGCGCGCCGCTCACCAGCGAACGCTTAGCCTGGTTCAGCCGCTCCAGCGCCTGCCGGGCAACGCTCATATGGCGTTCGTGGGTCAGCAGCAGCTGCTGCGGGGTGCGCAGCTGGGTGCGCAGATAATCCTTCACGCCCTCCAGCCCTTCGCCGGTCATGGCGCTCAGGCAGAGCACGGGGTCGGGCGCGCCCAAAATCTGTACCTCTTCGGCGGTCACCAGTGCGGCATCCTGCTTGTTCAGCAGCGTGGCGCAGGGGCAGGGCAGGGGAGTGGTCAGCAGCTCCCGATCCTCACTTGTCAGGGGTTGGGAAGCATCCACCACCAGCAGAGCCACGTCGGCTTCGCTCAAGGCCTTCCGCGCCCGCTCCACGCCGATCTGCTCCACCACATCCTCGCTTTCCCGAAGACCTGCGGTGTCGCTCAGGTTTACACGGCAGCCGTCCAGCGAAAAGCTGCCTTCCAGCACATCCCGGGTGGTGCCGGGGATGGCGGTCACAATGGCTTTTTCCTCGCCCAGCAGGGCGTTGAAAAGGGTGCTCTTGCCCGCGTTGGGTCTGCCGCAGAGCGCCACCCGCAGCCCCTCCCGCACGATGCGGGCGCTGCGCTCGTCAATGGCTGCCCCAAGGCTCCGGATCAGGCTGTCCAGCCCTGCGTTCAGCCCGCTGATGGCTTCTTCCTCATCAATTTCGTCAGGATAGTCGATGTGGGCTTCCAATCCGGCCAGTAACGTGGTAAGCTGTTCTTGTGCCTGTTTAATGAAGCGGCTCTGCCCACCGGAAAGCTGCTGCTGCTCTGCACGCAGCGCGGCCTGCGACTGGGCGGTGATCACGCCCATTACCGCTTCGGCCTGGGAAAGGTCGATACGCCCGTTCATAAAGGCACGGCGGGTAAACTCGCCCGCTTCCGCAGGGCGCGCGCCGTGGCGGATCAGCAGCTTCATGGTCAGGGCGGCGGCGGTGCTGCCACCATGGGTGTGGATCTCGCACACATCCTCCCGGGTGTAGGTGCGGGGCGCAGCCATATAGACCGCCATGCATTCATCCACGATCTCGCTGCCGTCGGTTACATGCCCGTACATCATCCGGTGGCTTTCGTAGGGCGGCTGATGCCTGCCGGATCGAAACACCTGTGCAAGCAGCTGCGCCGCTTCCTCCCCGCTGATGCGTACGATGGCTACGCCGCCCTCGCCCGCAGCGGTGGCAATGCCCACGATGGTATCCGTCATTCCCCTCAGCCTCCCTGTGTGGTGTGCTTGGGTTATCATAGCACGGTTTTGTTCTTTTTCCAAGTGTAAGGAGGGAAACCTTCCATGGCCAATGTTCGTATTCTCACCGCCCGCCCCCACCGGCTGTTCGGCCCGGTGGCAATGGAGCTGGACGAAAAACGCCGTCTGGGGCAGGATGCGATCCTGCTGGTACCGGAGCAGCTTACCCTGCAAGCCGAGCGGGATCTGATGGACCGCCTGAAGCTGGAGGGACTGTTTCTGATCGATGTGCTCAGTCCTTCCCGCCTGTATGAGCGCATTCTGGAAAGCGGCGGCAAGGACAGCCGGGAACCCCTGTCCTCCTCCGGGCGGCGGATGGCGGTCAGCCTTGCGCTGGAGCGGCTGGAGGATAAGCTGGGCTACTACGGCGCGCTGGCTTCCCGCCGGGGCTTTGTGGAGAAGACCTCTGCGCTCATCACCGACTTGAAGCGGGGCGGCATGACCCCCGAATTGCTGGCGGAGTATGCCGAAAAACTGCCTCAGGGCATCAGCCGGGAAAAGCTGAAGGATCTTGCGCTTATCTATGCCCAGTACGAAGGGGTGCTGGGACAGCGTTTCAGCGACAGCGAGGATCAGCTTACCTATGTGGCGGGTCGGCTCGGGGCAAGCAGCTACCTGCAGGGCAAGCATCTCTATGTGTACGGCTTTGACACTCTGCCCGACCAGATGATGCGCTTTCTGGCGGCGGCTGCCGATCTGTGCGAATCGTTGACCGTTGCCCTGCTGTGCGACGGTGTATCCGCCCCGGACGGGGATCTGTTCCTGCCGGTGCGGCAGGGCGTGGGGCGTTTTATGGATATGCTCGCCGAAAACGGTGTAACGGCGCAGATGATTGCCCTGCCCCCCAAGCCCCTTCCGACCGCACCCGTGTTCCGCCATATGGACAGGCAGCTCTTTACCCTTACGCCCGTTCTGTTCACCGACGAGCAGCAGCAGGTGTATGCCTTCGACGGGCTCAGCCCCCACGAGGAAGCCACTTTGATGAGCCGCCAGATCATGCGCCTGATGGCGGAGGGCATGGATGTGGAGCGCATCGCTGTGCTTTATCCGGACAGCAACGGATACGGCTTTGCTGTATCCACCGCCCTGCGGGACAGCGGCATCCCCTTCTATGACGACCGGAAGCTGCCTGCCCTGTCCCACGGACTGGTGCGCTGCCTTCTGTGCGCCATGCGCGCCATCTCCGACGGCTACCGCAACCGGGATGTGCTGGGTATGCTGAAAAGCGGCTATGCCCCCCTTGATTATGATGAAAGCTGCCGTCTGGAAAACTATGCCTTTACCTACGGCATCGACCGTGATCGCTGGCTGCGCCCCTTTACCCGGGGCAGCGAAGCGGAGCAGCAGGATTGCGAAGCCCTGCGCCTTAAGCTGATCGAGCCGCTGATGAAGGTGCGCGCCGCGCTGGTGGCTGCCCGCAGCGCAGCCCAGTCCATGGAGGCTGTGTTTGCCCTGCTGGAGGATATCGGCGCCTACGAGAGCCTGAAGAACGAAGAAGAAAAGCTGCTCCGTGCCGGGCTTACGGTGCGCCAGAGCCAGAACAGCCAGGTCTGGCAGGCGGTGCTGAAGCTGATGGATCAGATGGTGCGCCTCAGCGACAAAAGCCGGATCCCCCTCAAGCATATCGCCACCCGTATGGAATGCGGCTTCTCTGCGCTTTCGCTGGCTGCCCTGCCCCCGGCACGGCATATGCTGCACGTGGGCACACTGGGTCATTCCCTGCCCGAAAACGTGGATGCCCTGTTCCTGATGGGCCTCAGCGACGGGGTGCTGCAGCGGGAGACCCAGAGCCTGCTCACCCCGGAGGAACGGCAGGCTGCCCAGGAGGATACCGGATGCTTCCTCGGTCTGACCGACGATAACCGCATCCGCTTTGCCAAGCTGGATCTGAAGCGCGCCATGACCCTGCCTGCCCGCTATCTGTTTTTGAGCTGCGCCAAAACCAGCCCGGAGGGGGCCGCCCTGCGCCCCCTGCCCCTGCTTGGCAAGCTGACCGATCAGCTGATCGCCCATGTTACCTCCTCGCCCGTGGCGGCAGAGGATCTGCCCCTGTCCGCTACACAGGCGCTGGCAGAACTGAGCCTTGCCCTGCGCGCCCAGCGGGATGGTCTGGGCGGCAGCCGCCTGAGCCCCCGGCACGAGGAATGGCTGCGCAAGCTGCTGGAAAACCAGCATACCGCCCCTGCCGCCATGCGCCTTCTGCGGGCGGTGCGCTACGACGGCAGCGCAAGCCCCATCACCCCGGAGCAGGCAAGCAGGCTGTTCGGCAGCGATACCATGTCGGTAAGCCGTCTGGAGGAATACGCACGCTGCCCCTTCAAGCATTTCATGCATTACGGTCTGCGCCCCACCGTGCTCAAGGAGTGGGTCATCGACCCCATCGAGACCGGCAACTTCTATCACGATGCACTCAACCGCTTTGCCAAGCTGGCACGGCGGGAGCCCGCCTTCCCGCAGATCGACCCCGGGCGGGTGCGGCAGCTGGCAGACGAAGCCATGGAGCCCGGCAGGGAAGAGGTGCTCAAAGGCCCCATGGGCGACGGCGAGCGCAATCTCTGGCGCTTCCATCTGGCAGAGGATGTGGTGCGCCGCGCTGCACAGGTGATCACCGATCAGCTGGCGGCGGGCAGCTTCTCTGTGTACCGTACGGAAGCCGCCTTCGGCTACGAGGGCGGTCTGCCGCCCATCATCCTCAGCCTTGCCGACGGTCGGGAGGTAACTTTGCGTGGGCGCATCGACCGCATCGACCGCTATGATACCGAGGACAGCGTCTACCTGCGGGTGATCGACTACAAGTCCTCCCAGCAGCAGCTGGAGGCCAACCGGGCGTGGTGGGGGCTGCAGCTGCAGCTTCTGCTGTATCTGGATGTGTGCGCTCAGGCCATCCCCGGCGGTAAGCCTGCGGGTGCGTTCTACTTCTATGTGGCAGACCCGCTGGTGGAAAGCGGCAGCGACTTGACAGAGACCGTGGAAGGGCTGCTGCGCAACCTGTTCCGTCTGAAAGGTATCACCCTCTATGATGTGGAGGTGATCGCCGCCATGGACAGCGGCGAGGTGCCCTGCGTGATCCCGCCCCTTGCCACCACCGGCGGCGAAATGCGCAAGGATGCTCATGCCCTGAGCATGAACCAGATGACCGCTCTGATGCAGCATGCCCGGGAGGAAGCCACCCGTCTGGCGCAGGAGCTGCTGGACGGTGGCACGGCTATTTCGCCCATGCGGGATGGGCTGCCTGCCTGTGAAATGTGCGATTACCGCGCCGTGTGCCATTTCGACCCCACCCGCCCGGATGCCGCCTTCCGCGAGGTGCCCAAAATGGATATGGAAGAATTGCGCCAGCGGCTGGATGAGCAGTCCGAAACGCCCGCCGGGAACGGCACGGAGGAGAGCGACACATAAAATACAGGAAAGCCGTTGCCATGAAGGGTGGTTTCGTGGTATAATCTTACCGAAGAGTAACGCAGGCGATGGCAGACCGTAAGCGCATCGCCGCGTAGATCGCAAAAAACACTATAAGGAGGCGTTCCCATTGATTCAGGTAATTGCCGGTAAAAAGGGTTCCGGAAAGACCAAGCGGATCATTGAAATGGCCAACACTGCTGCCAAGGATACCAAGCACGACATCGTTTTCATCGATGACGATAATCGCTATATGTTCGACCTGAGCCGTGAAGTTCGTTTCGTCAACGCTGGCGAGTACGAACTGGAAAACGATCAGATGTTCATGGGTTTCATCAGCGGCGCTACCAGCCAGAACTTCGACATCGGCCAGATTTTTATCGACGCGTTCAAGAAGTTGGTTAAGGCAGACCTTGGCACCACCGAGTGGGTGTTCAAGCGTCTGGAAAAGATCAGCGAAAAGAGCGGCGTGGACTTTATCCTCTCCATCAGCGAGGATCCGGCCGAGCTGCCCGAGTTCATCGCCAAGTACGTGATCTGATCAACAACCGACCAAAACAAAGCCCCGTCCGCAAGGACGGGGCTTTTGCTGTGGAAGCGTATGTATCATGCCGAAGCGGAAAGCGCTGCCCGGTGGGGGGAGGATTCTTTAGGATGGAATTTATCCCACAACGAGAAAAGACGAGCATCCGGCGAATAAGTCGGATGCTCGTTTGCATATATAACCCGACAAGCGCAATGCAACGGAATGGTGCGTATAATTGCGCCCTCCCTTACGGTGGGAACAGGAAGTTTCATCTACTCGACAAATTGGGAGTTGTTTAACTCACTAATTTTCATCTCGCAAAAACATTAGCACAGCAGGCAAATCAATTTCAGAAAATTTATGTTCATCAATAAGTTGCTGAACATCTTTCTTACTTG
>JAFXBE010000050.1 GCA_017516765.1 Clostridia bacterium
CACCCTTCCGGTGGTTTCGGAACCCTTGCGTAGCAAGGGGTTCCTATCGCCGTTTGCCGCCCGGGGAGCCGTAGGCTCCTAGGCAAACGGTGCAAAAGTCGTCAAAAAAGCCGCCGCAGGCGTGTTTTTTGACGAGCTGAACAGCCCCGCCGACTGCTTCCGTCGGCGGGGCTGTTTTCGTCTGTTCAGTTTTCTTCCTCTTCCATGCGGATCGCCGTTTCGATGGCGGTACGGCTGTCCTCATAGCTGTAACCACGGCGTGCCATGGCAGCCAGCACTTTCTGCATTTCCTTGCGGGGATCCTCGCCGTTGTGGCGGCGCAGCAGCTTCTGCGCCAGCCGGACGGCAGCTTCGTCGGCTTCCTCTTCGCAAAGTTCCTCCAACGCCCGGTCGATCAGCTCTCTGGGCAGCCCCTTGCGCACAAGCTCCATGCGGATGCGGCTTTTACCCATCTGCCTTCGGGCACAGGAGGCGGCATATTCCCGGGCAAAAGCCTCGTCGTTGAGCAGGCGCTCTTTTTCCAGTTTATACAGCACCATGTCGATGGTGTCTTCCAGATAGTGCGCCCTTTCCAGTTTCTGACGGATCTCGCCCCCGGCATGCGCCCGCTGCGCCAGCATGGTTACCGCTTTGTTCAGCGCAGCCGGGTACTGCCTTGGCAAAAGCCAGCGGCTGAATTCCTCAAAATCCAGTTCCTCGCCCTCCCGGAGAGGACGTTCTTCCCAGATATCCCGGGTGATGAGCAGCTGCACCTCTTCGTTGACAGTCACCAGCATGCTGTGCCGCCCGCTGGGCTCCACAGCGGTTACCACATCCTGTTTCATGGCAGGTGCCGCTCCTTTCCCTGCAAAAGGACCCGGATCAGACTGCGGTTGACCGCTGCCAGATGACCATAGCGTCTTTCGCCGCTGCCGCTGTTGAGCGCAGCAAAACCGTTGCCCCCGTCATCAAAGAACACGCCGTTCACCGCACCGTAGGCAAAGCCCTGATGCCCCCACAGCGCCGTGGGATGGATCCGGGGATCCTCCAGTTTGAGCAGCCCCATACCATGCCGCATACGTACATCCTGCTGCGGCCAGTCGGTGGTGGGGGTGCGCATCAACCGGAGCCCGTACTCGTCGATAAAGCCCGGATAGCTGCCGCAGCACACCAGCGCCAGCTTTGCCAGCATTTCTGCCGTAAGGAACAGGTTGCCGCTTGCCAGCAGATAATGCCGCTGGGGATCCGGCTCCCGGATGGTCTGAGCGTTTTCCAGCCGTTTTCGAACGGAGAAACCGTTCTCTTTGGGCAGGACCCGGTAGCTGTCAGCGATCTTTTCTGCCGGCAGCGTAGTGATATCGAAGGTGGCCTGTACCCCGAGGGGCGAGAACAGCTCTTTCTGCATCAGCGTTTCAAAGCACATGTCGAAGCGTTTTTCCAGCATACAGCCCACCATGCCCGCCGCCAGATTGCTGTAGCGGAAGCGCATGCCCGGCGGATCCGGACTGAAGGATGCGGGATCCTTCAACAAAGCCGCCAAATCGGCAGGGTTAGCAAAGGAGGCATAGTATGCAGGCGAATCCACGATAGAGGAGGTGTGATTCAGCAGCATGCCCAGCGTGATGGGTGCGCCCGGATGGTGAGGATTTTCTACCTTCTCGCCAAGAAAATCGGAGATATCCTCCCGCACATCCAGCTTGTCCATGCTCTGCAGACGGAACACCAGCAGGGCAGTAGCCATCTTGGCGATGGAGGCGGTACGGAATACGGTATCCGGTGCAACAGGACACTTCTCCCCATCCAGAGAGGCGTAGCCCGCCGTGATGCAGTCGGTCAGCCTGCCTTTTTCGAAACGCTGGATGCATGCACCCACCACATGGTTCTGCTTCAGCGCACGGGCAACGGCTGCATTGGTCTCGGGGGTGCCGCCCTCCGCCTGCCGCCAGCCGCAGGAGCGTCCCAGCAGGGGCAAAGCAAGTCCGTACAATGTATTTTTTACTTTTCCGACAGGCACGGTTCATCCTCCTCTTTGGTAGTGGTTCGTGCGCCGTGTACGGCACGGATCAGCCAGGCGACCAGTGCAGGCAGGGTTATGCTGCACACCAGCGTATGCAGCAAATGGATCATCGGCTCGCCGGGGGCAAGCGCTGCTGCCGCCACAAGGCACAGTACATCCGGCAGAAACAGCATGGGCAGCACGGCGAAGTATGCTCCTCGCTGCTTTTCCACATCAAAAAACACCCAGAGCGTAAGGCACAGAACAAGCGCAACAAGCGCCAGATAGGGCGCGAGCCTGCCCACAAAAAACCAGCGGACAATGGCTGCCCCGGATACCGCCAGACACACCGGGAAAGCTCGGCGGAACACATCCGGGCGATCTGTACGGCATGCCCGGTACAGCAGCACAAAGGCCGATACGGCGCAAAGGATCAGGCTCAGGTACTGGGAAGCGCGCAGGGATCCGATGTACAGACTGTCCTGCCGCAGCTGCTCGATCACGAAGCGGCCGCTGCCGTAAATGAGCATATACCAGCAGAACAGATTACCCTCCTGCCGCTGCCGCTTGCGCATGCCCCACAGGGCAAAGAAGCCGCAGAGATTCCATATCGATTCATAGAAAAAGGTTGCCATGTGCCATTCCCAGTTGCCCCCCGTAAGGATCTGCACCCCCAGGGGAAAGAAGCGGAACAACGGGTTTTCGATCACCGGGCCGTAGGCTTCCATATTGAAGTAATTACCCCAGCGCCCGATAGCCTGCGCCAGCAGCAGCCCGGGCACGATCATATCGGCAAGGGTCAGAAAATTGAGTTTCTTTCGTCCGGCATACACCAGTGCACCCAGTGCGCCGCCGATGACCGCGCCGTAGATGGCAATACCGCCCTGCCAGATGTACAGAACGGAAATGGGGTTGTGGGCAAAGCTTTCCCAGCTCATAAGCACATAATAGAGCCGTGCGCCCACAATACCGCAGGGCACCACCACCAGCGCCAAATCCAGCGTGGTATCCTTGGGCAGCCCCAGCCGCTTTTCTTCGCGTTCTGCCAGAAAAACAGCGCAGACGACCCCCAGCACAATAAGGAAGCTGTACCATGGTATACCGGCAAAAATCGTTCTGGAATAAGGGATTGACAATCAAAACGCCCCTCTCTTCTTTCTGCACTTATTATATGCTGCCCAAAAACCGCCGTCAAGCACGCACAGTCCCGGCTGGGGAGAACGAAAATGTAAGCGTTTTTTAACTTTTGCATTTCATCATTTTCCAAGCCGGACAAATGCCTGAACAAGCTGTCCGTATGCAGGTTTCCGACTTTGTAAGCGCATTCATTTTCCAATGTTTTTGACGAAAATGAATGGATTTTACATATTGAAATTTTCTTTTGAAACAGTTATACTAACCAAGTTAGGAAAGGATGAGCATTGGGGACGAGGTTCCGCCAGTGGATCGTCCTCAAATCAATGAAGGAGGCACACCCCAATGAACAAGTTTGTGTATCTGTTCACTGAAGGCAACGGCAGCATGCGTGAACTGCTGGGCGGCAAGGGCGCTAACCTGGCCGAGATGACCAACATCGGTCTGCCGGTTCCCCAGGGCTTTACCGTTACCACCGAAGCCTGCACTCAGTATTACGAAGATGGTCGCATGATCAACGCCGACATCCAGGCCGAGATCATGGAGTATGTTACCAAGCTGGAAGAGATCACCGGCAAGAAGTTCGGTGACAAGGAGAACCCCCTGCTGGTCTCCGTTCGTTCCGGCGCCCGCGCTTCCATGCCCGGCATGATGGACACCATCCTGAACCTGGGTCTGAACGAGGAAGTTGTTGAGGTTATGGCCGAGAAGTCCGGCAACCCCCGCTGGGCCTACGACTGCTATCGCCGCTTCATCCAGATGTACTCCGACGTCGTTATGGAAGTCGGCAAGAAGTACTTCGAAGAGCTCATCGACAAGATGAAGGAAGAAAAGGGTGTTAAGCAGGATGTTGATCTGACTGCCGAAGATCTGAAGGTTCTTGCCAGCCAGTTCAAGGCCGAGTACAAGGCCAAGCTGGGCGTTGATTTCCCCTCCGATCCCAAGGAACAGCTGATGGGCGCCGTGAAGGCCGTTTTCCGCTCCTGGGACAACCCCCGCGCCAACGTATACCGCCGCGACAACGACATCCCCTACTCCTGGGGTACTGCCGTTAACGTACAGGCCATGGCCTTTGGTAACATGGGCGATGACTGCGGCACCGGCGTTGCTTTCACCCGTGACCCCGCCACCGGCGAGAAGAAGCTGATGGGCGAGTTCCTGACCAACGCTCAGGGCGAAGACGTTGTTGCCGGCGTGCGTACTCCCATGCCCATCGCTCAGATGGCTGAGAAGTTCCCCGAGGCTTTCAACCAGTTCGTCGAAGTGTGCTCCATTCTGGAGAACCACTACCACGACATGCAGGACATGGAGTTTACCGTAGAGCACGGCAAGCTGTTCATGCTGCAGACCCGTAACGGCAAGCGTACCGCTCAGGCCGCTCTGCAGATCGCTGTTGATCTGGTAGCCGAAGGCCACAAGACCGAGGCTGAAGCCGTTGCCATGATCGATCCCCGCAACCTGGACACCCTGCTGCATCCCCAGTTCGACGTGAAGGCTCTGAAGGCTGCCACCCCCGTGGGCCGCGGTCTGGGCGCTTCCCCCGGAGCTGCCTGCGGTCAGGTCGTGTTCTCTGCTGAGGACGCCGAAACCTGGAAGAACGAAGGCAAGAAGGTTATTCTGGTTCGTCTGGAGACCTCTCCCGAAGATATCACCGGCATGAAGGCTGCCCAGGGCATCCTGACCGTTCGCGGCGGTATGACCTCTCACGCTGCTGTTGTTGCCCGCGGCATGGGTAAGTGCTGCGTTTCCGGCTGCGGCGAGATTGCCATGGACGAAGAGAACAAGAAGTTCACTCTGGCCGGCAAGACCTACGTTGAGGGCGATTACATCTCCATCGACGGTTCCACCGGTAACATCTACGACGGCATCATCGCCACCGTGGACGCCGAGATCTCCGGCAACTTCGGCACCATCATGGGCTGGGCTGACAAGTTCCGCACCCTGAAGGTCCGCACCAATGCCGACACCCCCACCGACGCCAAGAAGGCCCGCGAGCTGGGCGCTGAAGGTATCGGTCTGTGCCGTACCGAGCATATGTTCTTCGAAGCCGATCGTATCGCTGCTTTCCGCGAGATGATCTGCTCCGACACCGCCGAAGCCCGCGAGGCTGCTCTGGAGAAGATCCTGCCCTACCAGCAGAGCGACTTCGAGAAGCTGTACGAGGCTCTGGAAGGCATGCCCGTTTGCATCCGCTTCCTGGATCCCCCGCTGCATGAGTTCGTGCCCACCACCGAGGAAGACATCGCTCTGCTGGCCAACGCTCAGGGCAAGACCGTTGAGCAGATCAAGACCATCATCTCCTCTCTGCACGAGTTCAACCCCATGATGGGTCACCGTGGCTGCCGTCTGGCCGTCACCTATCCCGAGATCGCTGCCATGCAGACCAAGGCCGTTATTCGCGCCGCTCTGAACGTGAAGAAGGCTCATGCTGACTGGAAGATCGTTCCCGAGATCATGATCCCCCTGGTTGGCGACGTGAAGGAACTGAAGTATGTTAAGGACGTTGTGATCAAGACCGCCGATGCCGAGATCGCTGCTGCCGGCGCCGAGCTGGAGTACGAAGTTGGCACCATGATCGAGATCCCCCGTGCCTGCCTGACCGCTGACGAGATCGCCCAGAACGCTGACTTCTTCTGCTTCGGCACCAACGACCTGACTCAGATGACCTATGGCTTCTCTCGTGACGACGCCGGCAAGTTCCTGTCTGCGTACTACGACACCAAGATCTTTGAGAACGATCCCTTCGCCAAGCTGGACCAGACCGGCGTTGGTAAGCTGATGAACCTGGCTTGCAAGCTGGGCCGCGAAAACAACCAGAAGCTGCACATCGGTATCTGCGGCGAGCACGGCGGCGATCCCACGTCCGTTGAGTTCTGCCACAAGATCGGTCTGGACTACGTGTCCTGCTCTCCCTTCCGTGTGCCGATCGCTCGTCTGGCTGCTGCTCAGGCTGCTATCAAGGAATGAAGGAAAACTACCAGAAGTTCGCAAGCTTCGTAGTTACAGCGGATGATGCCCGCGAGTATCTCTACTCCCGGGACCCCAAACGCCGTGTACTGAAGTGGACCGACTTCAGGGTAGACCTGTTCATCTGAACAAACCCAGCCCCCATGACCTGCAAAGGTCATGGGGGCTTTTTTGTGTTCACTTTCGTTCACCCAATGATAAAATGATATACAAATGCCCATGAATTGGGTAAATAGTGCTTCAAACTGATGCGAATATGGCTTGTTATCAGCGGTTTTCGACGATATAATATAGATAATAACCATTCCGGAGGTAAAAAACATGAAATTTCAGTGGCTGAACGAAAGTGAAATCAAATTGACCGACGACCGTATCGAGATCATGGCTCCCGGCCAGACCGACTTCTTCCGCGGCAGCATCGACGAATGCGAAGAAGGCATCCTGCCTGAGTCCCTTTGCAATGCGCCCTACTACTACACCGAGGTGGAAGGCGATTTCGTGCTGCGGGTCAAGGTGTCCCATGACTTCAAGGATACCTACGATTCCGCCTCCGTCATGGTGATGAAGGACGAGACCTGCTGGGCCAAGTGCTGTTACGAGCTGACCGACTTCGGCACCCATGCGGCGGTGAGCGTGGTCACCAAGGGTGATTCCGACGACGCCAACGGCTGCAATCTGGAAGGCAACACCGCATGGCTCCAGGTGTGCCGCGTGGGAAACAACTTTGCGTTCCATTACTCTGTGGACGGCGAAAACTTCTACATGATGCGCTACTTTCATCTGCCCGTGGAGCGGGTGGTGAAGGTCGGTCTGCTGGCTCAGGCCCCTGTGGGCAACGGCGGCGTCCGCGTGTATGAGCATCTGTCCATCCAGCCTGTCACGGTAAAGAACATCCGCGCCGGTAAGTAAGCCGTTCAGCGCAGCACACAGGAGGCAACATGTCCATCATATTGGATCATCAGCTGCGGGAGAAGATGGCCCACGATGCGTCCGCATTCCCGATCAGCTATTTCCAGGATGAGCTGGCCCTGCTGCCGAATCAGGTGGGGCCGCTGCACTGGCATCCGGAGTTTGAGATCGCCACGGCGGCATCCGGGGTGCTGGAATACCAGGTAGGTCAGGAGCGCATCATGCTGGAGCCTGGGGACAGCATCCTTGTGGGTGGCAATATGCTCCACAGCATCCGGCAGTTGTCCGGCAATTTCCCCGACCCGATGCCAAATATCGTATTCTTCGGCTCGCTGATTTCTCCGGAAAACAGTACCATCTATACGCGATATATCCA
>JAFXBE010000061.1 GCA_017516765.1 Clostridia bacterium
ATAACAGCAGGTGATTGCGCCCGCCGCCCTGAAAATGGGCAATAAAGGGGATTTGACCAAAGCGAACGTGTCGCCCTTTTCTGGTCACTCTTTTCATAAAAGAGTGACCGCAGGTGTGGGGCGCGTAGCCCCACCCAGTTCCACGCAGCGGCCCTGCGGGGGTGACCCCAGTTGGTGGGGCTTGGCTGCGGAGTTCGGGGGTGGGTGGTGGAGGGTGGAAGACCACCGTTCCCCACGCCTTGCAAATACCCCTACCATCAGGCACTTCGTGCCAGCTTCCTCCCCCGCTGGGGGAAGAAGCCTTATGGGTTGGCTGTTTTCCTTGGGAATAGCCAACAGAAAGGCTCCCTTGTGTAAAGGGCGAGGTCGGGAAGCGCGTGCCCGGCACCCAGCCCCACCCAGCCCCACGCAGCGGCACTGCGGGTAACTACACCCCGCCGCGCAGCGAACCCCGGGGTTCCCCAAAGGGGACAACCTCCCCTTTTTGATTTCCTGCTCACACCATCTCCCACCCCGCAGCAATGCGGGCCCTCAGCTCACTGAGTGGCTTCAGCCCGCTGAGGGCATCGTATGCCTCCACACAGCAGGCCCCGGTGGCGGCGGCCAGCTGCACGCATTCCTCCGGCGGGCAGCCCTCCAGCATGCCCAGCAGAAACGCAGCAATGCTGGTATCCCCCGCTCCGGTGCCGGAAAGCACCTTGCCGGGTTTGTAGCTTTTCTGGAAGAATGCCTTCCCCGCCCAGAGCGCGGCAGAGATCCCGCTGCGGCTGCCCACGGTCGCCATGGCAGCTTCATCGCCGGTGCGCAGGTACATGCCGGGTGCGCCGCACTTGAGCAGCACCACCTTTGCGCCAAGGCTCAGACACAGCTCTGCCAGCGGGGCGATATCCCCTTCGGGATCAAGGATCCCGGTCACATCGCTGCCTGCGGCACGATCAAGCCAGCTTTCGTAGCGGGGACGATCCAGCATAAAGCACAGCTCTTCAATGCTGGGCACGAAGAAATCCACATAGGGCAGCACGTTGGCAAGCACGGTGCGCCAGTCCAGCTGCCCAGCATCGGTGGCAGGATCCACCGATGCCAGATCCAGTGAGGTGGAAAGCCCCAGCAGCTTGGCGCGTTTGAAGAGCGATACCAGCTCTGCACCGCCGTTTTCGTACATGCGGCGCATCAGCGGCGGGTAGCCGAAGTGCAGGTGATCGGCATCCTCCAGCATGGTTTCGGGAATATCCCGGGAAATAAAGGTGTTGTTCACCCCGGGATGGTGCAGGAAGATTCTGTCCACCCCCGGCGGGGCGATCACGATGGAATAGGAGGTGGAGCCGCCCGGATCGGTCAGCAGCCCCTCCGCTGCGCCGTACTTTGCCAGCCGGTCGCGGATCATGCCGCCGAAGGGGTCGTCGCCCACCTTGCCGGCAAGGCGCACATCGCCGCCCAGCAGCTTGATGGCAAGCCCGGTGTTGGCAACGCTGCCCCCGGTGTGGATATCGGCTGCATCCACATGGGTCAGCCGCCCGGGGCACAGGGCTTCGCTGAAGGAAAGCCGGGCGTGGGGGAATACGGGGGTCACATCGATGCAGATATGCCCCGCAGCAATGATGCGTTTGGGTGTTTTGCTCATGGATCTGTGGCTCCTCTCGGGAGGATGGGAAAAAACCGGAATGCCCGGCAGGGCAGACCCGCCGGGCAACAGGGACGGCGCAGGCACAACGCCCGCTGCCGGTGTAAGATTACTCCAGCCCCATCAGCAGGCGCATGGTGTACATCTCCAGCCCTTCAAAATCGCGTTTGGCGACCAATTCGTCCCGGAGGGCGTAGTCGAAACGCTCGGCCTTCTCTTCCAACGCCTTGAAGATGTTCAGGCTGTTTTCCAGATGCTTGTAGCTGTCTTCCTGGGTGGTGGTGCGCATGGCCTTTACATCCAGACCTACGTACTCGCCGTTTTTGCCGTAGCCGTTCTCCAGCAGCACCCGCACCTGATTGAACGCCACCCGCAGGTTTTCCACGCCGAAGGACTTGTCCTGGTCGAACTTGATGCCGTTCTGGTCGTTCAGGTGCACGGTAAAGAGCTTGTCAAAGGCCATAGCAAAGCCGATCTCGTGGGCGGGATCCAGACCCGCCAGCATGGCGTGTGCGCTTTCCAGATTGCCGCCCACACGCTTGGGATCCTTCGTGGCGGCGGAGACCGCCAGCACATGCCCCATGGTGCCGCAGATGGAGCGGTCGATGGGCTCGTTGGGCTTGGGCTCGATGCAGATGCGGATGGTGGGGTCGTAGTCCAGCATCTCGTCAATGGCGCTTACCAGCTGCTTGGTGGCCCATACGGGACTCTTGCTTTCGGCGCAGAGGGTGCCTTCGCGGGCCAGCCAGAGCACGATCAGGTCGCAGCCCAGCTCCCGGGCGATGTCGATGGAGCGGAAGGAACGCCACATGGCGAATTCCCGATCCTCCTTGCGGGTGCTCATGTAGCCGCCGTCGATGGTGTGGGGATCCATCCACAGGCGGGGAGCGACGAACTCGGCCTTAAGACCGTACTTGTCCAGCAGCGCCTTTACCTTGCGGGCTTCGGCTTTGATCTCTTCTTCGGTCAGGTCGTTCATGTTCGGCACGGCATCGTCATCGTGGAACTGGATGGCGGAAAAGCCGATCTCTGCAAAGCGTTTGATCTTTTCTTCAAAGCTGATCTCGTCACGGGTGGCGGGGCCGTAGGAGTCCGCGCCGGAGTGAACGTTCCACGGGCCGACAGAAAACTTGAACTTGGACATGGTGGTTTCCTCCCTGTTGCATAGCGTATGTGGTTTTTGCACTGCGGCAGCTTCTCCCGGCTGCCTTGTTGTATTCATTATACGGTGAAACACAGCTTTTTGCAAGCGGTTTGCAGCCTTTCCCGCCCACTCGCCCGGCAGGATTTTTTCCCCTTGGCAGAGAATTGGTACGGGTACGCATTCATTCCGGCGGCATGCACATCCTAATCCCTGCCGCCACACCCGAAAGGAGCCGCGATCCCTTATGCAGAACCAGAAAAAGACCCGCGCCGAAATGTGGCAGGCGCTCAAGTTTACCCTGTTCTCCGCCAGCGCAGGCATTATTCAGCTGGGCAGCTTTGAGCTGTTTACCAAGGCCTTCGGGTGGACGTATCTGCCCGCCTACCTTACCTCTCTGGTGCTGAGCGTGCTGTGGAACTTTACTTTCAACCGCCGCTACACCTTCCGCAGCGATGCTAATGTGCCCCGCGCCATGGCGCTGGTGGCGCTGTTCTATGCGGTGTTCACGCCCCTGAGCAGCTGGTGGGGCAAAGCCCTGACCGATATCGGCTGGAACGAGGATCTGGTGATGATCGGCACTATGCTCATCAACTTTGTTACCGAGTTTTTGTACCAGAAATTTGTTGTTTACCGCGGCATGATCGATACCAACGACATTGCCAAGCGTGCCAAGGAAAAGGAAAGCGAGCAGGGCTGATGTTCGTCTGCCCCTGCGGAGGTGAGCCATGAACGACCGTTTGCGGGAAAAGATCGCCATGCTGCCGGAAAGCCCCGGCTGCTATATTATGAAAAGCAAGGGCGAGATCATCTACATCGGCAAGGCCGTGAACCTGAAAAACCGGGTGCGGCAGTATTTTCATGGCAGCCATACCCCCAAGGTGGCAGCCATGGCAGCCCGTGTGGACGATTTTGATCTGATGCTCTGCCAGACCAATTTCGAAGCCCTTACGCTGGAATGCAACCTGATCAAGAAGCACAAGCCCTTCTACAACATCCTGCTCAAGGACGACAAGCACTATCCCTACCTGCGCATCGACCTGAGCGAGACCTATCCGAGGCTCACCCTTGCCCGGCGTATGAATGTGCGGGACGGGGCAAAATACTTCGGCCCCTACATCGGCGCAACGGCTGTGCGGCAGGTGATGGAGGAGGTGCGCCGGTTCTTTCCCCTGCGTACCTGCAAGCAGAGCCTGCCGCTGAAAACGCCCCGCCGCCCCTGCATGAATTACCAGATCGGCAAATGCCTTGCGCCCTGCGCCGGGCTGGTCAGCGAGAGCGACTACCGGGCGATCCTCGACCGGGTGATCGCCTTCCTCAGCGGCGACAGCCGGGAGCTGATCCGTCAGCTGGAAAAGGAGATGCTGGATGCCAGCATGCGCATGGAATACGAGCAGGCAGCCGTGATCCGGGACAAGATCAACGACATCAATCAGCTGATGGAGGAGCAGCACGCCATCCAGACCAGGAATGTGGAGCAGGATATTCTGGCCGTTGCCGTGGACGGCATCGACGCCATGGTACAGCTCACCCACATCCGCACCGGGCGCATGGAGGGCGGGCGCGCCATTCTGATGGAGGGCTGCGGCGGCGACGAGCCGGAGCAGATCCTTGCCCAGTTCCTGACCCAATACTACGACGACGAGCACCTGATCCCCCGCAACGTGCTGGTGCAGTGCCTGCCCGAGCCGGTGGAGGAGCTGGAAGCATGGTTGCGGGAGCGCAAGGGCAGCGCGGTCACCCTTGTCTGTCCTCAGCGGGGCGATAAGGCGGATCTGATCCGTCTGGCGGTGAAGAATGCGGAAAACGCACTCTTCCACCACCGGGAAAGCCAGCAGATCAAGTTTGCCCGCACCACCCTTGCCATGGAGGAACTGCAGCAGGCGCTGAATCTGCCCACGCTGCCCCGCCGTATCGAGGGCTACGATATCTCCAATACCCAGGGCATCCTCAGCGTTGCCGCCATGGTGGTCTTTGAGGACGGACAGCCCGCCAAGAAGGAATACCGCCATTTCCGCATCAAAACCGTGGAAGGTCCCAACGATTTTGCCTCCATGTACGAGGTTATCCACCGCCGCCTCTCCCACGGACTGGAGGAGTTGCGGGAGCGCACCGAAGCCGGGCTGGATCCCGCCGCCGGGCGGTTCTCCAAGCTGCCCGATGTGATCCTGATCGACGGCGGCCCCGAGCAGCTGCGCTATGCCCAGCGCGCCATGAAGGCCGCCGGGGCAAACATTCCCATGTTCAGCCTTGCCGAGCGGTTTGAGATCATCTTTGTGCCTGATCAGGAGGAACCCATCGTCCTCGACCGCCGCTCCAATGCCCAGCTGCTGATCCAGCACATCCGCGACGAGGCGCACCGCTTCGGCATTACCCACCACCGCGCCCTTCGCGGCAAAAGCAACCTCCACAGCGAGCTGGACAACATCGAGGGCATCGGCCCCAAACGCCGTACCGCCCTCATCCGTCATTTCGGCGGCGTAAAGCCCATCTTTACCGCCTCCAAAGAAGCCCTGATGGAGGTGGAGGGCATCAGCAGCGAAATGGCAGAGCGGATTCTGGCATATGCGAAGAACCGGAAATAGGGGGAGCGGAAGCGGGGCGCCGCCCCGCACCCCGCCAAAGGGATTTTATCCCTTTGGAATCCCGGTATTGCACCCGTTACACGGGCGCAAGGGATGCATGATACAGTCGTTTTTTCCATCCCTTCCCGCCGGGAACCGGGTGGGAATCCGGAGGGAAAGCGGGGCGCTGCCCCTGCACCCCGCCAAAGGGATTTCATCCCTTTGGGATCCCGGTATTGCACCTGTTACACGGGCGCAAGGGATGCATGATACAGTTGCTTTTTCCCACCCCTTCCCGCCCGGGAACCGGGTGGGAATCCGGAGGGAAAGCGGGGCGCTGCCCCTGCACCCCGCCAAAGGGATTTCATCCCTTTGGAATCCCGGTATTGCACCCGTTACACGGGCGCAAGGGATGCATGATGCAGTTGCTTTTTCCCATCCCTTCCCGCCCGGGAACCGGGTGGGAATCCGGAGGTGCAGGAGGCACGCGCCTCCTGCCGGGGTGCGGGGCAGAGCCCCGCTTCGTCCCTCTTTCATCCCACTTACATCCCCTTCTTGCCCCCCGCATCAGTGGCAAGGATTGTCGGCAATATCGCCCCTGCTGCCTGCGCACAATAGGCGCGAGGAGGCGAACAGCTTTGAAGAAGAAATTTGGAACCCTGTTGGTCATTTCCCTTGGGTGCATGGGTCTGTTCACGGCCTGCACCAGCAGCGCAGATGTAATGCCCCAGCCGTCGCCCACGGTGGGCACGAACGGCATGGTCACCTCTGCGCCGCAGGCAACGGCAACGCCGGGGACTGTCCAGAACATGCCCGTCATGCCCGCCGCCACGGCCGAGCCTGCCACGGTGGGCGCAGCCAATACGGTAGCCGATGCCCAGCGGCTCAGCGACCGTGTGGAGGATGAGGTGGAAAAGCTCTCCGAGGTGGACGAAGCCTCTGCCGTAGTGGTAGGCAACGTTGCACTGGTGGGCATCTCCTATGACGGGCAGTACAAAAGCGGCATGACCGACCGGCTCAAGGGCATGGTCACCGACCGTGTGGAGATGACGGACAAGACCATCACCGCCGTGCATGTGACCGACGATGAGACCCTGCGCAAATCCATCGCTGCCCTGAACGACATGATGGACGGTGCGGATGCCAGCTTCGACCAGCTGCAGGCGAGAGCGCTGGAGCTTGCCGCCAAGCTGACCGGCGGCAACCTGACCAAGCCCGAACCCACGGGCGGCATGACCTGATCCCCGTGACCAACAAAACAGCGCAGGGGAGGCGTTTGCCTCTCCTGCGCTGCAGTTCGTCAAAAAACACGCCTGCGGCGGCTTTTTTGACGACATTTGCACCGTTTGCCTAGGAGCCTACGGCTCCCCGGGCGGCAAACGGCGATAGGAACCCCTTGCTACGCAAGGGTTCCGAAACCACCGTACACGCCGCTGG
>JAFXBE010000015.1 GCA_017516765.1 Clostridia bacterium
GCGCGATAGCGCTCCCGCAGTGCCGAAGCCCAAAGCCGACCACAGGTCGGCTTTGGGCCGCAATGCACGCCGCTGGTTTCGGATTGACAATCGGAGGGCTGCGGCCCGACCATACCTCTGGGACTTCTTTGACAGTCTGAAACTGCGCCTGCCGCTTTCGCGGCAGGCGCAGTTTGTTATTCAAGGGTAATGCAGGCGGGGCCTTCGGGACGGATGGAAAGCACATTGCAGCTGTGCTGCCCGAACACGGTCTCCATGTCCTTTACGAAGGTATCCAGCATATCGCACGGGACAAAATTGAGGGTGGTGCCGGCGAAGCCGCCGCCGTGGACGCGCCATGCGCCCTTTCCCTCCAGCCGCCGCTGGCTGAGCATCAGGGCAAGGGCCAGCTCCTGCCGGTCTGCGGTGGCAAAGATGTTCTGCAGATACTCGAAGCTGCTGCGCCCGCTTTCGATGATCAGCCGCAGGAACTCGGGCAGATCGTTCTGCTGCAGGGTCTGCACCAGCTGGGATACCCGGTTGTTCTCGGCAAAGTAATGGGCGGCGCGCAGAATGGCGCGGTCGGCGTTGCGCCCCTTCAGCTCCTCGCGGATCTTGGGCAGCTTGCGCATAAACTGCTCCGGCAGCACAGAGCGCAGGTCGGGCTGCCCCAGACACTGGGCGACTGCTTTCATTTCCTGCGGGATGGCGGCATAGGCGGGGGTCAGGTCGTCGTGGCTGCCGCCGGTGTTCACCACCACCAGCTGGTAGCCCATTTTGGCAAAATCGTAAGAAATGGCGACCACCTGCGGGTCGGGATCCTGAAAATCGATATAGCACAGCCCGCCCACGCTGCTGGCCATCTGATCCATCAGACCGCTGGGCTTGCCGAAGTACACATTCTCGGCATACTGGGAAATGATGGCGCGCTTTTTCGCATCCAGCCGATTGCCGGCGTACAGCCGGTCGAAGATGGCGCAGACCAGCACCTCGAAGGCGGCGGAGCTGCTCAGACCGCTGCCCGAACGCACATCGGAGGTGACCACCGCGTCAAAACCGCCGATGGCCAGCCCCTCCCGGTGCATGCCGTGGGCAACGCCCCGCACCAGTGCGGCGGTGGTGCCCTCTTCCTCCTTGCGGGGGGCAAGCTCTTCGGGGGCGATGGAGATGCTCAGCGCAGGGTAGCCCTCGCTGTGGATGTTTACGATGCTGTCGCTGCGGGGGGAAACGGCAGCCAGCGTATCCAGATTCACGGCGGCAGCCAGCACCTTGCCACGGTTGTGGTCGGTATGGTTACCGGCGATCTCGGTGCGCCCGGGGGCGCTGATCATATAAATGGGGCCTTCCATGCTGCCGATCATGTCCTCGTGACGCTTGAGCACCTTGGTATACCGGGCGCGCTGGGCCACCAGCATGCCCTCCCGGGTGCCGTAGAGGGTCTGGAGCCGATGCATCACTTCGGGGCTTTGCAGCTGCCGCTGCAGGGTAGCATACAGATTCATACGTCTCGTATCCTTCCTTGGTGGAATTATGGAGGATCAGGGCTTGCGGCTGTCGGCGACGGACTGCCAGAAGGAAACCATTTCCGCTGCGCCCAGCCGTTCCAGCTCTGCGCGGAAAGCGGCGATGGTCTCATCGCTGATGGGGGTCTCGCCCAGCACAAATTTGGCGATGGAAACATCCACATACGTGCCCAGCGCCTGCTGCAGGGGCTGCACGACCGCGCGCTGCTCCGCCGTAAGGGTGTAGCTGGGGAAGGGCTGTCTGAGGTAGGGGGTGATCACATCGCACTGGGTGGTGATGTGGTTTACCTCCTTGTCGCCGAAAGAATTGTTGAAGGTCTTGGGGAAATACAGGGGCATTTCGCCGGTGTCGGTGATGCTTACATTGCCGCCTGCCACATGGGAAGTGGTTTCGCTGTCGCTGTGCCAGTTCCACGTGCCGTCTGCGGCGTAGGACCAGTACTGCCCTTCCTTGCCCACCATGGCCTCAATGGCGCCCTCTTCGGTGTAGAGCACATCCACCCAGCGCAGCACGGCTGCGGGATCCTGACAGGCAGAGGTAATGGCAAAGGTGCCCCGGGCGATCTCACCGAACAGGTTGCGGTAGATCCGGCTGCCGTCGGGAGCGGTAAGGGGCTCCAGCACCACATAATCGTCGCACAGGGCAAGGGGCAGCAGGTACAGGGGCGTGGGGGCGAAGAATGCGCCGTAGGTAACGGTGGCATCCTCGTCGTTGATCAGGCGCAGGCTGTCGGCGGTGCTGAAGCCGTTGGGATCCAGCAGCCCTTTGCTGTAAAGATCGCGCATATCGGCAAGGAATTGGGCAAAGCTCTCTTCCATGGGCCAGTAATGCACCGTGCCGCCCTCGTCCAGATACACATTGTAATCGTTGGCGACCACGCCGTAGGCATGGCTGAAGAACTTCAGCTCCCAGGGACCGATGAACAGGAAGGGGGTCTCGTCCTGGTTGCCGTTCTGGTTGGGGTCACGATCCCGGAAGGCGGTAAGCACCTTCTCCAGGCTTTCCGGATCGGTGGGCATATCCAGCTTGAGGGTATCCAGCCAGCTCTTGTTGATCCAGATGGGGTTCTGGGTGGATACGGTCTGGATCATGGGCAGGGCGCCCACCTTGCCGTTGGGCAGCGTGATGGCGCTGAGCCAATCCGGGTTCTGCTGGAGCAGCGCCCACAGGTTGGGGCAGTTTTCCTCCAGCAGGGGCAGCAGGTCGATCAGCTGCCCGCCGTCGGTGTAGCGGATCAGCTCATCGCTGGTAAGGGCTGCTTTGAACAGCACATCCGGCAGCTGCCCGCCGGGGGCGAACATGGCATCCTTGGCGGTCTGCCATTTTGCCAGATCGTTGAACTGCAGAAAAGAGAAGGTGAGCCCGGTGCGCTCGGTCATCCGGGCAAAGAATTCGTTGGTGGTCCAGTCCCGGGTGCTGTCCTGCCCGTCAAAGCCCGCCATGGTAAACTCCTGCGCAAGGCAGACGGCGGGGAAAAGCATCAGAACAGTCAGCAGGCAAAGAAAACGTTTCAGCATGGCTTCGCCTCCAAAAGGATAAAGAATGGATCGATGCGAGAAGCGCAGATGGCACAACTCTATCCTGATTATTATACCCGATGCCGGATGGTTTGGAAAGTATGTTGCATGAAAAATGTGGAGGCGGTGCACGGATCAGCAGCCGGCGGGGGTGCAGGGAAAGCCGCTTGGCACCGGGGGCTGGGTATCGCTCAGAACCGCGCGGATCTCGCTTTCCCCGATCACTTCCTTCTCCAGCAAAAGCCGGGTCAGCTGCTCCCACTGGGCGCGGCGGCTGTGCAGCAGCCCTGCCGCCAGCTGCTGCCCCAGTTGCAGCCAACGCTGGGCGGCGGCATCCTTCTGGGGCTGGGCAAACAGGTAGGGCTCCTCGCTGCCGGGCAGCATGCCCCATTCGCACACCATGCGCTGGGCCAGCAGCGCGGCTTTTTCGATATCGTTGGCTGCGCCGTTGGTCACATGGTCGCTGCCCAGCAGCAGCATCTCCGCCTCCCGCCCGATGAGGGCAACGGCGATATGATGCAGCAGCTCCTGCTTGCGGTGGAACAGCTTCTCCGGCGGTACCGCCATGCTGTAGCCCGCCGCGCCCCTGCCCGTGGGGATGATGGATACCTTACGGATGCTGCTTTCCGGCAGCAGCACGGCGGTAGCCAGCGCATGGGCGGCTTCGTGGGCGGCGGTCACCTCCCGCTCCTGCTGCCTGCGGGCGAGGGTCTGCTCCTGCCCGAAGAGCAGGGTATCCATCGCCGTGTCGATATCCTGCCGGGTAATGGCGCAGCCGCCCCGCTTGACCGCCAGAATGGCGGCTTCGTTCAGCAGCCCTTCCAGCTTTGCGCCGGAAAACAGGGCGGTCTGGGCGGCGACGCAGGTCAGATCCACCGCGGGATCCATGGGCTTGGTGCGGGCATGCACCGAAAGGATCATCTCCCGCTCCCGCAGCCCGGGCAGGGGCACTTCGATCTGCCGGTCAAAACGCCCCGCCCGCAGCAGGGCTTCATCCAGCGTATCGATCCGGTTGGTGGCTGCCAGCACCACCACCCCATGCCCGTCATGGAAGCCGCTCATTTCGGAAAGCAGCGCATTCAGGGTCTGCTCCCGCTCGTCGCTGCGGTTATCCCGTTTCTTGCCGATGGCGTCGATCTCGTCGATAAAGACCACCGCCCGACCGGCTTTGCGGGCTTTGGCAAACAGGCTGCGGATGCGGCTTGCGCCAACACCCACATACATCTCCACAAAATCCGCGCCGTTTACGGCAAAAAACGGTACCCCCGCTTCCCCCGCCAGCGCACGCGCCATCAGGGTCTTGCCGGTGCCGGGAAGCCCGTGCAGCAGCACGCCCCGGGGAATACGCGCCCCCATGCGGACAAAGGCCTCAGGTCTGCGGATAAAGTCCACCAGATCCCGCAGGCTGTTCATGGCTTCCTCGTTGGCTGCCACATCGGCAAAACGCACCGGCGGGATCTCCGCAAGGGCTACCGCCCCGGCGGCATGGGCAAAGCTGCGCTCCCGCCGGGCTGCGCCGCCCCGCCCCAGCAGCATGCCGCCCACCAGTGCAAGCAGCAGAAGCCCGTAGGGCAGCGCATCCGCCTGCGAAGGGGTTGTACGGCCTTGCCAAAATACGAATACCAAAAGGATCACCACGCACAGAAAAACGGGCAGTAAAGCCCGGGGCTGTCTTCTTTCAGACGGCATACCGTCCACCTCCCTGTTATTGCAGGGGCAGTATACCGTATACGAAAACCCGTGTAAATGGTGCATATTGGCTTGTTTTCCACGGTTTTTGCAGGCTGAAAACGCACATAGTAGCAGCAGGGCGGGCATCTGTACAGAAAACCGATGCGCTGCGCCGCCGCCCAGCAGGAGGGATGACGGATGAAAAAGGCAAAAAAACCAGCAAAAAGCGAAAAAAGCAAGCGTCCTCACCCCGGGAGCGAGGGGGAGGAGAAAGCCATAGCAGAGATGCCGGAGCAGGAAAGCGGCGGTACCCCTGATGCCGGAACGTCCGAAGCTGCCAAGCCCGCGGATGACCCCACGCCTTCCGCCCCCGCCGGCGATCCCCCCGCCGGGCAGCGGGATCTGCGGCGGCAGGAGCGGATCCATGCCCGGGCGCATCGCCGGGAGGAAGCCGCCCAGCGCAAAGCCCAGCGGCTGGAATGGCAGGAGCGGCAGCAGGCGCAGATCCGGGAGGCAAACCGGCGCAGACCCGACCTGCGGGGCAGGGCTGCGGCACGGGTGTTCCGCCTGCGCAAACGGCAGGGAAAGAAGCTGGGCACACCAGGGCTGCGGCGGGCTGGGTTTCCCTACCGCAAACGTCCGCTGCGCAGGGCTGCCTCGGTCTTGCTGGGGCTGTTTGCCGTTGCCTGCTGCGTGGGCTTTTATGTGCTGGATGTACCCCATTGGCAGCCGCTGGACATCAGCAAGATCACCGCTGCGCCCCAGACCGGGCGCATGTTTGACCGGGACGGGCAGCTGATCGCCACCATCCGGGGCAGCCAGAACCGGGTGGTGATCCCTCTGGAGCAGATCCCCCAGCAGATCCGGGATGTGTTCATTGCAGCGGAGGATCTGCGCTTCTACCGCCACCGGGGCGTGGATGTGGTGCGCCTTGCGGGCGCGCTGGCGGCGAACATCCGTCAGGGCAGCTATGCCCAGGGCGGCAGCACCATTACCATGCAGCTGATCCGCCAGAGCCACCTGAGCACCCGCAAGACCATCGCCCGCAAAGCGGAGGAGATCGTGCTGGCGCTGCAGCTGGAGCAGCGGCTGAGCAAGGACGAGATCCTTGCCATGTATCTGAACTATATCTACTTCGGCAACGGCGCATACGGCATACAGGCGGCGGCGCGCACCTATTTCGGCGTGGATGCCCGGGAGCTTACCCTGGGGCAGGCGGCATCGCTGGCGGCGTCCATCAAGGCGCCCAGCTACTATGCGCCCCATCTGGATGCGGAAAACAATCTGAACCGGCGCAGCTACATCCTTTCCACCATGCTGGCGGAAGGGATGATCACCCCGGAAGCCTTCGAAAGTGCGAAGGCCGAACCGCTGACGCTGGCAGAGCAGCCCCCGGAGCAGCTGACCTACGGCTGGTTCGTGGATGCTGCGCTGGACGAAGCCGAGCAGCTGCTGGGGCTGAGCAGCGACCAGGTGCTGACGGGCGGGTTTACCATCGAGACCACCCTGAGCCCCACCCATCAGGATGCGCTGGATGCCCAGTTTACCAAGGATCTGTTCCCGGCTGACGCCGCCGACGGGGTAAAGGTACAGGGCGCGGCGGCCTGCGTGGATACCCGCACCGGCGAGGTGCTGGCCATCGTGGGCGGCAGAAGCTACGATGTGCGCCGGGGCTTCAACCGGGCGACGGATCTGCGCCGCCAGCCCGGCTCTGCCCTGAAGCCGCTGGTGGCGTATGCTCCTGCCATCGATCAGTTCGGATACATGACCGCCAGCGTGCTCCGGGACGAGCCCACCGATTTCGGCGGCTACAAGCCCCGCAACGCCAGCTACACCTATTATGGCAACGTGAGCATGCGCACCGCGCTGATGAACAGCCTGAACGTTTCCACCGTTGCGCTGATGGATCAGATCGGCGTGCCTGCGGGGCGGGCATATCTGGAGAAAGTGGGCATCCCGCTGGACAGCCGGGACAGCAATCTGGCATTGGCGCTGGGCGCCATGACCTACGGCGTTTCCCCCGTGCAGCTGGCGGCGGCCTATGCGCCCTTTGCCAACGGGGGCAGCTTCTATCAGCCCCATTTCATCACCCGGATCACCGGTCCGGGCGGGCAGGTGCTTTTCCAGCGGCGCACCGCCGGGCAGCAGGTGCTCAAGGCTACCTCCGCCTTTCTGATGACCAGCCTGCTCCAGTCGGTCACCTCCGGGGGCACGGGCGCAAAGCTGAGCGCGGCAGGCACCCCCGTGGCCGGCAAGACCGGCACCGTGAACATGACCGGCGGCGGCAACCGGGATATCTGGATGGCGTGCTACAACAGCGAGATCGCCTGCGCCTTCTGGATGGGCTTTGACGAGCCGGACAGCCGGCACAAGCTGGCGGGCTGGGTCAGCGGCGGCGACAACACCGCCGCCATGGCGCGGGATTACTTCCGTGCACTGTACAAGAACCGGGACAAGCCCCAGTTTACCCGCCCCGCCGGGATCGTTGCGCTGGAGATCGACAAGCAGGCCATCAAATGGCGGGGCGAGCCCATGCTGGCTGCGGAGCTGACCCCGAAAAAGTACCGCTACACCGAGTACTTTACCGAGAACAACCGCCCCACCAAGGTAAGCGATGTGTGGAAGCCGCCCCGCGCCCCCAACCGTTTTGTGGTGGGTCACAGCGACAGCGGCTACCCCCTGCTGATCATCCAGCCGGCAGACGAGGCGGTCTACCGGGTGCAGCGGGATGCCTACGGCGAGAGCTTTGTGCTTACCGAGCTGTACGGCACCCCGGGCGAAACTTTGTACTATACCGACACCGCCGCCAAGCCGGGCGTGGTGTACACCTATCGGGTCATTCCCGTGCACGCGGAGCTTCTGAACAACGGCATCCTGCTGGAGGGGGTGCAGGCGGTGCAGGTGGCGCAGTCCAAGCACAGCGCCAGCGGCGGGCTTTGGCAGAGCATCCGGGATCTGTTCGGCGGTCGGGACAGGGAGGATGAGGACGAGGATGAGGTATGGGAGAGCATGAGCGAGAACGGACGCTCCCTCTTCTGGGGCACGGCTCCCGATGCTGCTTCCGTCGGGGACTGACGGCGGTGCGCCGTTCATCTCCGGATGTACTGCGGCGTTTGATGAAGACGAGCAAAAACCGCAAGCCGGTGGGGGGGAGTTGTCAAGGAACAAGGTATCCGGCAACAAGAAAAGACGTGCATCCGGTGATATGCCGGATGCACGTTTACTGATATATACCTGTATAAACGCAATGCACCGGAACGGTGCGTATCATTGCGCCCTCCTATGGATTTTGGGGAACTCAATCAATTGGAATTTGTCTACTTCGGAAAACTGAAAGTTTCTTGCGTTTGCTCTCAACTTTCCTTTATTTTCGGGCGTCCCAGCCCATCAACATCTATGTATTTTGCACTTTTCCCTTATTTTTTCCCTTATGAGGAAATGATAGGGGAAAAAGTGTTTTTTTCGTCTTAATCGTTCCCTGCTACTTTATCCAAAAGTCTTACTGAATTTCTCTTGGCTCCCCTTGTAGCGTGGGCGTAAATATTCATTGTGGTACTTACTGCCGAATGTCCCAAGAGTTCCTGCACATCCTTCGGCGGTGCACCGCTTGCTGACAGATTACCGGTAAATGTGTGTCATAATCAGTGGAAGTGGAAATGTTCCAATCCATCCACATGCTTTGCTATTGAGCTACCAATCATTTATCAATACGATATTCGGTTATTTCTTATACGTAACCTTCATCCCTTTTATATTACCTGCCAGCTTTCCAATCCAATAGAACAAATGCCCGATAGGCTTTTGATAAAAAGCCACTTCAATTCCCGGTGCATAAACCAAACCCTTACGACATTCATCAGTCCAGTATACACCATCTTCTGTCTCATAGTCTGTTCCCGGTACATACGCTAAAGACATCCCACGAAATAAATTGTATGGTATTAA